>JANMPD010000321.1:0-5560 GCA_031369685.1 Chloroflexota bacterium
TATGGTTCCATGGATCGCCGCATCGCGTCATGTTGGATGGGCGCAGGCCGCCGATGACCGAAGAACCACGCTCGATCCGGCGTCGACAGGTCGAGCCGGCGTCGACAGGTCGATCCGACGGGCGATACCCTCCTCCCGACATGTCGGATCCCCGCGTCCTCGCGATCATGGGCTCGGGTGAGACCGCGCCAACCATGGCCAAGGTCCATCGAGCCCTGTTCGATCGCCTGGGATCTCGACCCGTCCCGGCGGTCATCCTTGACACCCCCTATGGATTTCAGGAGAACGCCGACGATCTGAGTGCCCGGACGGTGCAGTTCTTTCGGGAGCGCCTCGGGCGCGACGTGGCCGTAGCCACGTATCGCCACCGCGATGTCGATGCCGTCACCAGCGCAACGGCCGTCTCGTTGGTCCGGGGATCCCGGTTCCTCATGGCCGGCCCGGGCAGTCCCAGCTATGCGCTGCGCCAATGGGCCGGCGGCCCGATCCCGTCGGCCATCGTGGATCGACTGCAATCCGGGGGCGTGGTGACGATGGCCAGCGCGGCGGCCCTCACGCTCGGCCTGTTGACGATCCCGGTCTACGAGATCTACAAGGTCGGCGAGGCGCCGCACTGGTTGCCGGGCCTCGACATCCTCGGCGAGCTCACCGGGTTGCGAGCGGCGGTTGTGCCGCACTACGACAACGCCGAGGGCGGCAACCATGACACGCGGTTCTGTTACATGGGCGAGCGGCGCATTCTGGAACTCGAGGAACAGCTTGCCGACGGCGCTTTCCTGCTGGGCGTCGACGGGCACACGGCGCTGATCCTGGATCTCGAGCGTGGACGAGCCTCCGTCGCGGGCCGCGGCGGCGTCACCGTCCGGGCGAGCGGGCGAAGCACCGTCCTCCCGAGCGGCACCGAGCTCGATGTCCAGGAGCTCGGCGACATTGCCCGGCGACTCGCGGACAACGCACCGGTCGATATCGGCTGGGAGCCGGCGAAGACCGCCCATCGTCGCAAGCCGAGACCGCCCATCGTCGAGGAGCGGCCGCAGTCGATCCGCCTGGCCGCGGCCGACCTGGAGGGCGCATTCGTCGACGCCATGGCTCGCCACGACCGCCAGGCCTCCGTGGCCGCGCTCCTCGACCTCGACCTCGCGATCGAACGCTGGACGAGGAGCGGAGAGGACAACCCGGATCTCGACAACGCGCAGTCGCTCCTGCATGCGCTGATCGCCCGCCTCGCCGATCCGGCGTCGGTCGGGGTGCCCGACGACAACGAGACGTTCGCCCGTCTCGTCAACGACCTGCTCCGGGTCCGCGCCGGGGCTCGTGACTCCGGCCAGTGGGCGTCCGCCGACGGCATCCGCGATGCCCTGGCAACGGCCGGTGTCGAGGTTCGGGACCAGGCAACGGGCCGAGGTGACTGACGTCGACACGGCTCGCAGGCGGACGGTCGACCGGCTTGACGTGAGCCGTATCGTCTGGCGGATGACACTTCACGGCAGCCGCCATCGTCGCGCTGCCGTGCTCCTCGCCATGATCATCGCGGCCGGCGCCCTGCAACTGGGCCTCCCCACCCCGGCAGCTGCCGCCGGCGGCCTGACCGAGACAGCGGTGACCACCTACACGGTGAATCCCGCCGCGGGTCGGCTCGACGTGCGCGTTGACGTCACGGTCAAGAACACGAAGGCGAATACCACGACCTACGACCCGTGCATCAAGTTGGTGTACGACCCGATCTACGGGTACCGCACGGTATCCGGCACCTGCCCAAACACGACCCGGTACTACGTCAACGAGGCCTATGTGTGGTTGGAATCGGTCGCGACGTCCATCAAGGTCACGGCCAACGCCGGGGTCTCGAAGATCGCCTTGTACAAGAAGGGCGACGGCTACGACGAGTACCGGATCACCTTCAAGGCGGTGTACAAGGGTCAGACCCGCAGCCTGCACGTGACGTACCAGATCCCGGGCGGCGCACCGCGCTCGAACGCCGCCACCCGGATCGGGGCTGCGTACGTGTCGTTCTGCGTCACGGCGAATGGCTACGACAGCGGCAGCACCCGGGTCCTCATCCCGTCCGCCTTTGACGTGACCGTCGACGCGCAGAACGGGACGTTCAGCAAGTCCAGCGCGAATAACATCGTCACCTACTCGACGCCATCGATGGCGCAGCCCGAGGCCTTCTGGGCCTGCATCGATGGCGACAACATCGGCGGCTTCAAGAAGACGTCGCTGTCGAGTCCGAGCGGCCGCTCCATCGAAATCCAGGCCTGGCCCGAGGACGCTGACTGGCATGGCCAGGTCACCAGCCAGATCGAGGTGTCGCTCGGCAAGCTCGAGACCCTCATCGGGCGGCCGCTGCCCGGATCGGGCACGGTCGTGGTTCGCGAGGTCTCTGACGCCGGGCTCGGCGCCTATATCGGCACCTTCGATGCGGACACCGGCGTGGCACGAGTGAGCGAGGACTTCACGCAGCCGGGCGTCGTGGCCCACGAGTTGTCGCACGCCTGGTTCAACGACTCGCTGTTCAGCGCGAGATGGCTGTCCGAAGGTTCAGCCGGCTGGGCCGAGTCGACGATCACGCACCTCGCCTGCACGGAACCCGGCGTCTATCCCGGGGCTGGCAAACCATCGATCGCCTCGTGGACGTTCGCCGGCCCGAAAGCCACCGACCAGGAGCTCGATGTCGTCGACTATGAGTACGCCGCGTCGTGCTACATCGTGTCAGCCGTGGTGACCGAGATCGGTGAGACCAGAATGCGTGACGCATTGGCGGCGCTCATGGATCGGAGCCTTGCCTATCAGAGCGGCGACATCGTGCTCGCCGGCAGAAGCGGTTCGCAGGACTGGCACAGGTGGCTCGACGCGGTCGACGAGTTGGGCATGATTCCGGCCGGTGTTGAGGACCTCGACTTCGTTCAGAACCTCCTCGTCAAGTACGGTGCCGCGCCCGACGACTCGCTGGCGGCCAGGTCAGCGGCCCGCGCGACCTACCACGACCTCGCGCGTTCGGTCGGCGACTGGACCCTGCCCGAGGCGATCCTCCGGCCGATGAGCGAGTGGCGGTTCGACGACGCCAACGCCGCCATGAACCTCGAAGCGGCGACGTTCTCGACCGCGCAGGCCGTCAGCGCGGAACTGCCCGAAGTCAACGCCGCCACCGGCCCGGTGCGGGATCTCGTGGCGGCCGCAAGGTTCACGACGGACCTCCAGGCGGCGCTCGATCGGGCGAGTGAGCAGAAGGCGGCGGCAGACCTGATCACGTCGGCCAGACGGAAGGTCGACGCCCAACGCAACATCCTCGACCAGATCGGCCTCCTGGGCACGGACCTGCAGCCGATCGTGATCTCCGGGATTGCGGCCGTGACGAACATCGATCTTGCGGCGGCGCAGGTCCAGGCATTGCGGATCGACAGAGCGCTCACCGATGCTCCCACCGAGGGCGTGATCCGGGTGGGTGCGGCCGTCGGTCTCCTGCTCCTGCTCGTCCTTGCCCTCGCGCTCCTGCGCTGGCGTCGGCAACGCCGATGGGCCACCTCCGCAACCGCGATCGCCGCGCTTGTGCGGCCCGCTGACGTCGACCAGATCGGGCCTGACATGGCGGTCGCGGAAGATCCCACGCAGGCACCCGCGGCCGAGGTCCCGGGTGAGGACGCCGCGACCGACGACGCAACGGGCGACCCGACCGATCAGTCGGCCTGACGCAGCGCCCGGCGAACCCACATGGCGACGCCGTCGATCACCGCCCCAGGGAACGAGGCGACGACAGGCTCGAGGACCGCGGTCGGAGCATGGGCCCGGCGCCGGCGCGCCAGACGCCTGTCAGGTCGGAAGAATCACCCGGATCGGCCAGGGCTCCGTGGTTCGAGCATCACGAGGCCGTCCGAGCAGGTAGCCCTGCCCGTACCAGATCCCGAGTTCGGTGATCGTGCGGAGTTCGGCCGCGGTCTCTATACCCTCGGCGACGAGGCGAATGCGGCGCCGAGTTGCGAAGTAGCCGATGCCGGCAATGAGCGCCTGGCGCGCAGCATCGCGGTTGATCCTGTGGACGAGGGCGATGTCGAGCTTCACGAAATCCGGCTTGAGTTCGAGGATATGCCGGAGGCTGGCGTATCCGGCACCGGCATCGTCGACGGCCAGACGGACGTTGCTCCCGAGGAACTTGAGATCCTGACGCAGCTGATCGTAGTCATCGATCACCGCGTGCTCGGTCAATTCGAGGGCGATCGGCCGCGTCGCCCCAGCCAGCAGACCCTTCATCTCGCGCGACCGGACGAGATCGGGCGACACGTTCAGGTTCAGGTAGGTGTCACTCGGCAGCGCCGCGGATGCGAGGAGCGCTTCACGCAGTGTCGCGAGCTCGAGTTCGATCCCGACGCCGGCCGATGCGGCGAAACCGAACACCAGGTCGGGACGCCGGCCATCCTCGAATCGGGTCAACGCCTCATGTCCCACGATGAGGCCGGACCGCAACTCGACGATGGGCTGGAAGACCGGCCAGAAGGACCGCGCCTCAATGATCGCTTCGACGCCCGTGCGATCGGACAGGGCCTGGCGACGCTTCTCCAGCTGCGGCGAAGCCAGAGCGCCGACGATCGAGCCAAACGTCGCGAGCGCCGGCAGGCGCTCGACGAGGTTCGCGGTCTCCGATGACTGGGTCGTTCCGACAACGAGGACGCCGAAGGCGGCGGAGGGGCCGTGCAGTGGCGCAATCGCCAGGGTCCGAATGCCGGTTGCAGCGATCTCCTCGCCGTAGGAGCCGTAGTCCGGTCGCGCCAACCACGGTTCCGTCCAGGGGCCGAGCGCGGCACGCTCGGCGAGGTGGATCGCTCGAGCCTCCGGGATCCATTGTCCTGGGGCGATCGGGAAGAGTCCTGCTGAGGCGACAACGCGGCCCCGACTCGCGACCAGCTCGATGACCCAGGCCGCCTCGATTCCGGGAAGGTGCATGACCTCGCCGCAGGCGACGGCAGCCATTTCCTCAACCGTTGTCGCCGGGTCGATCCTTTGAAGCGCGGATTCGATCGTTTCGCGTTCATAAGCTTCGCGCAACATGGCACTTTCGAGCTCGCGCTCACGGCTGACGTCACGGTCCGTCTGGACAAAACTGGCCACGGCGCCGGCCGCATCGAACACGGGGGCAATGACCGCCTCGACCTCGATGGCGCCCCCGTCGGCCCGTCGATTGACGATCAGACCGGTCCACGCCTTCCCGGAGAGAACCTGGTCCCAGACCGCATCCCAGAAGGCGTCCGTGTGGTGCCCGCTGTTCAGGATGTCGGGCGGGTGACCGACCACGTTCTTCGCTGCAAACCCGTAGAAGCGCGTGAAGGACGGGTTGACGTAGGCGATCGTCCGGTCCGAGTGGTAGATGATGATGGACTCGGCGGCCTGCTCGACTGCGGAGGCGAGGCGCGCTCGTTCTTCATCTGCCGCCACCTGGTCGGTGATGTCCGTGGATGTCCCGATGAGGCCTGTTGCCATGCCCGTGACCTTGTCCACGACATGGGTGCCGGCCTCGCGGATCAGTCGCACGGAGCCATCGGGACGGACGATCCGATAGGTCGCTTCG
>JANMPD010000328.1:0-1919 GCA_031369685.1 Chloroflexota bacterium
GCCGCACCGCGCACGAGTGCGGCCGGGCGGCCCGCCGTCTTCCCGAAGACGAGTTCAGCCGCGGAGGCGAGCTCGTCGGCCACCGCGCGAATGGTGGAGCGCATGACCCGGCCGTCACGGTCGGGCGAGCCGCGCAGGTCCTCGATCGGGAGGAGTCCCGAGACGCCGATGGCGACGTCCACGATGCCCCAGCGCCACGGCCGGCCGAATGAATCCGACACGATGACCGGGACGTCGACGCCATAGCGCTCGTGGACAACGGCACGGATGGCCGACGCCGATGCATCCGGATCGATCGGGAGCAGGGTCACGACGTCCCCGCTGGATGGCCCGACATTGCTCGCATCGATGCCCCCGTTGGCGCAGACGAATCCATGACTGGTCTCGGTGATCAGCACGCCATTCGCCATGCGAACCACCCGTCGTGCCTCCCGGAGCACGACTTCGATCTGCCGCGGATCGCGATCCCAGCGCTCACCGAAGGCGAGCGCTTCGGGGCGGGGCACGATGCCATCGAGCTCGACGATCGCACCCTCGGCCTTCGATACCACCTTCTGCGTGACCACGAGGACGTCGTCGTGGGTCAAGGGCAGGACCCCGGGCGTCGTCCCGAGTGACTCGACGAGAAACGCCGCGATGTCGTCTCCGGGCACGACCTCGGGAATGCCCAGCAGGCCGAACACCGTCAAGGATGGCCCGGGCATCGGGGGCGGAACCGGGCGGGGCTCAGGAGGCACTGCCGGGTCCTCGCCTGCCTTCGGGCCCAACCGACCCGGCGACGTGCAGATCGTCCTCGGTGTCGACATCCAGGACGAGGGGTCCGCCAAGTTCGAAGAAGCGAGCACCGGCCGCATGCGCGGCGGCGCGATGGGCAGCCAGGCTGCCGTCGCCGAAGGCCGGATCGATCACGCCCGGCGGCGAGGTGAACAGGACGTTCGTCCCGAGCCCGTGACGGTCCGGCACGAGTGCCACGATCATCGGTTGAGGGGTTGACGGATCAACGCCCGTCCCGATCTTCGCGACCTCGGGAACGACGTCATCGAGCAGCCGGTCGATGGCATCGGCGCTGATCCTGGGTAGGTCGATCGGGATGATGATCGTTGCCTCGGCTCCCGCGCGCACGGCTTCGTCCCGCCCTTCGCGAAGAGCGGCGTTGAGCCCGGGCAGTCGTTGAACGAGGGCGAGCGCCCCGTAACCTCGAGCCAGATCCGCTGCGGCAGGGTCGGCCGTGACGAGCACCGTGCCGGCCAGCCACCGGGCATCGCGGGTCGCGCCGAGCGTTCGACGCGCCATCGAGATCACGAGCTCCAGGCGCTCGTCCGCGTTGAGTGCTGGCCCGAGCCGCGTCTTTGCCGATGCGAGGCCGCGGAGCGGCACGATCGCCCAGATCGCGGTCGGTCGCGTGGACGCGGGTCCCGAATCAGCGGCGCGCTCGCTCACGACACGTGGCCCGTGGAGTCCGAGCGGATTGCATCGAGGACGACCCCGGCAACCCGCGCCCTGGCCGCGTCATCCGACATGATCGTGTCGGTGACGAGAACGTCCAGTCCAAGCGCCCGGATCGCCGCCTCGAGACTGGCGTCGACCTCGTCGATCACGAACAGGTCGATCAGGGCTCGGTACTGGCGGGCCACCCCGACGGCGGTGGCTTCGTGACCGAGCGAAGCCAGGATCCGGTCCGCCGGCCCCTTGATCGCCTTCCCGCCGATGATCCCCGACATGGCAATGATCCGCGCCCCCCTGGTCCGGGCGGCCTCGATCGCCTCACGAACGCCGCGAACCCCAAGGATCGGCGCGATCGACAGGAACGGATTGGATGGCGCGATGACGATCGCATCGGCCTCCTGGACTGCGGCGAGCACTTCGGGCGTGATCAGCGCGGCGTCGAGCCCGCGATATCGAAGCTCACGGACGTCCGG
>JANMPD010000259.1:0-1752 GCA_031369685.1 Chloroflexota bacterium
GCCCGTTTCGTAGACGTCCCCGAGATAGAGCACGAGGTCCGGGTTCCAGCCGGCGATCCGATTCGTGACGCTCGTCGCGTCGGGCTCCCCGCTTGCGCCGTCGCCGGTCGCAGCCACGATGATCGGGCCACTCCCCGACCAGCCGTTCGTCGAGGGCGTGAAGGTATTGGTATTGATGGGCGGACTCAAGTTCCCATTGCTCAGCGTGACCGGGATCCAGGCACGATCACTGGTCCAGCCCGGGGTCCCGCGCATAGCCGCCTCGACCTCGAGGGTGGTGCCGCCGTCGGCGAAGCGGGTCGAATCGAGCGTGAACGTGAACGGCGAGGAGAAGTCGGTCAGAAGATCGGCGCCGCCGAGGTAAAACACGGCGCGCTGCACCGGCGATGAGGGCGGCGTCCCGGTGAACGTGAAGGTCGCTGTGACCGTGACCATCCCTGAGAGCGTTGCTGCACTGGTCGGGGCCGTGATGCAGGCTATGACGGAGTACGTCGCGCCCGGGGAGGGGGTCGTCGTGCAGTGCGAGGTCGCCTGGACCCGCTGGACAAGCGGAGACACGCCACCGGCGGTCATCACCATGAGGATGGCGGCGACGGAAGCTGCGACCAGCCGGCCACGCGGTTGAAGACTGCGGTTCGTGGTTCCCCCCTTTGTCCACCTAGAGTGCCAGAGCTGGCAGCGTAGCGCGCCGAGCCTTGCCGATCCCATGGCGTCAGTCAATGAAATGGTGCGCAGCCGCACCAGAATCGCCGGTTCCCGTGGCCGGAATCGGGGTTCGCCGGCAGCGAGATTGCCTCGCGCGGGGCAGACTGGAACCACCGACCCTCCTGGACCACTGACCCTCGGCGTCAACGACGGTCAACATCGAGATCCTGACGTGAGGTGCCATGTCGTGCCGCGATTGACCGACCCGGGAGCGCGGAGGCTCGCGATGCGCGGCCTGGCGATCGTCGGCGCGGTGCTGGTCGTCGTTGTTGCTTACAACCAGATCGCGTCCGCGCCGACGGCGCCAACCAAGAGCCCCTCGATCGCGACCAGCTCAGGGTCCCCGTCCGACCCATCCGGGACGGCGTCGGACGGTGGGCAGTCCGACGAACCGTCGCCCGATGGCTCGAGTTCGCCATCGTTCGAGGGTTCCGGCGGTCCCAACCCTTCGAACGGCGAGTCCGCCGTGCCTTCGACGGGGCAGTCGGCCGGTCCGTCGGCTGGGTCCACGCCACGCCCGCCCAACCCGGGCGCGACGCCAGGCGCAACGCCACGGGCGACGGTGGGTCCGGGCGTGACGCCAGGGCCGACCGTGGGACCGGGTGGCACCTCGTTGCGCTTCCCGATCATGGCCGCGTTCTACTACCCATGGTTTGCCGAAGCCTGGAAGCAGCAGGGCTACGACCCGTTCAGCTGGTTCACCCCGAGCATCGGGTACTACGCGACCAAGACCGCGATCAAGGGACAGATCGCCGCCATGCAGGCGGCCGGAATCGAGGCCGGCATCTCCAGCTGGTGGGGCCAGGCAAGCCTGACGGATACGCGGGTGCCGGCGCTGCTGACGGCTGCCGGGACGTTTCGCTGGTCCCTCTACTACGAGGCGGAGGCGTACGGCAATCCGACGGCGGCCGCGATCCGGGCAGACCTGTCCTACATCGCCAGCCAGTACGCGACCAACAACGCATTCCTGCGGGTCTCGGGGAAGCCCGTGATCTTCGTCTACGCCAGCGGCGGAGACGGATGCGGGATGGCCGACCGATGGAGCGC
>JANMPD010000075.1:0-8278 GCA_031369685.1 Chloroflexota bacterium
GAGCCGATAGGCATCGGGCGCAGGCACCCGAACGCGCTGGGGTTTGGGGCGGCCAGTACTCGGAGCGCGGGGCCGAACGTGGGACGGTCGGCTACCGCGGTTGGTCGGCATCGGTGCGTATGGTCGCACGGATGGCCCGTCCTCCGGCGTGGCTGGCCCAGGGCGGTGTACGCTGACGCGATCCGGGCGGGTCGGATGATCGCCCTGGACAGTGGAGGAGCATTTGGACGGACGCGATCTGCGTTCGGGACGGTCGGGCCGCGTCGCACAGCAGGAGGCTCGGCGTCCCGACGGGCGACCCGCATTCGGCATCGGTCCGATTGCCCGTGTGCCCACCTTTGCGGCACTCAGCGGGACCGGACGGGCCATGGGACCAGGTCCCCGATCCGACGCGGCCGTGGGCATGCCTGTCGGGCGAGCAACCGATCGTGGGACCCCCGGGATGGGCGCCGATCTGGCCCGTGCCCGCGCCTTCGGCCTCCCGAATCTTCGGCGCAACGTCTGTCCCCACTTCTACATGACCGGCATGCGTGGCGCCATCCCGATCCACGCACCGCACCTGCTCAAGGGCCTCGTGCGTCAGGACGCCACCACATCACGCTGCCAGCTGCGCGGCGGCGTCCACCTCGAGCAGAACTACGTCGGCGACGTCTGTCTCTCGCCACGCTTCAATCAATGCGTGTTCTACGAGGAAGACCTGTCCGCGAGTTGACCGTCGCTCGTGCCTGAGACCGACCCGTGACCGACACTGCCGACGCCCGCGCATACCACGCTGCGGTTCGAGCGCTCGGCGAGCGCGGCCGCTTCGGGATTCGCCTCGGCCTCGGGCGGACCCGGGCGCTCCTCCACGCGATGGGCGATCCCCAGCTCGCGTTCCGTGGCGCCCTCGTCGCGGGCACCAACGGCAAGGGCAGCGTGATCGCGCTGGCTGGGAGCGCGCTCCGGGCGGCTGGGATCAGGGTCGGCGAGACGCCGAAGCCACACCTTATCTCGTATCGAGAACGCCTCCAGATCGATGGGCGGCCCGTTGATCCGGCCACCTTCACGCGGCTGGTCAACGACGTGCTGCCACTCGTGGCCGGCGTGGCCCGTCGGCACGGTGAGCCGACCGAGTTCGAGCTCCTGACGGCGATCATCTTTCGATGGTTCGCCGAGTCGGGCGTCGAGATCGCCCTGGTCGAGGTCGGCCTCGGCGGCCGGCTTGACGCAACTCACGCGTGGGATGGTGGAGTGGCGGTGATCACGAACGTCTCGCTCGATCACACGGATCGGTTGGGTTCCACGGTTCCCCTGATCGCGCGCGAGAAGGCCGCGATCATCGAGCGTGGGGATCTAGCCGTGACCGGAGCCGATCCGCCGGCACTCGAGGTCATCCGGCGACGAGCGCGTCGGATGGGCGTGCCCTTGCGCGAGGTCAAGCCGGCTCGGTTCATGGGCTCCAGCCGAGACGGGATCGACGTGGACCTGCCGGCCCTCGGGCCTATCCGGGTTGCCCTGCGCGGGCGTCACCAGGCGGCGAACGTGGCCGTGGCAGATGCCACGCTTGACGCGCTGGCAGCGGCCGGGATCGCTTCCGTTCCACCCGACGCCCGGCGACGCGGCTACGCCACGGCAACCTGGCCGGGGCGGCTGGAGCTGCTCCGAATCCACGATCGCGACATCGTACTGGACGGGGCGCACAACCCGGCAGGTGCGGCGGC
The DNA here is from genome assembly GCA_031369685.1 of Chloroflexota bacterium. Classification (GTDB taxonomy): domain Bacteria; phylum Chloroflexota; class Limnocylindria; order Limnocylindrales; family CSP1-4; genus UBA5189. The sequence continues at coordinate 1,701 of JANMPD010000075.1, forward strand.
ACTAGCGATCGCGCTCGATGACCTGCGCCCGCACCTGACCGGCGGCTCCGCGAATGACCCGCCGCCGCTCACGCTCGTCGTTGCCTCGATGGCCGACAAGGACGCCGACGGGATCATCAGGGCACTCGTTGCCTCGAACGCACTCCGCGGAGCGCGGGTGATCTGTACGTCGGTCGACGTTCCGCGGGCGATGCCGGCAGAAGCGCTTGCAAGCCGATGGCGCGCGATCGCTCCGGATCTGGCCGTCCAGGCGATCGAGCCGGCCCATCGAGCGCTCGAGCTGGCTCTCGACGAAGCGCCCGGGCCGGTGGTCGTGGCCGGCTCGCTGTACCTTGTGGGCGACGCGCGCGGCCGGCTTGTTGACGATCGGCTCGACCGCGATCCGGAGGATCCGCGCCCGTGACCCGATCCGCCGATGCCATGGCAGCGGTCCCAAGGCCAGTTCCCTCGCCATCGCCAGATCTCGGGACAACGCGCATCGGTGGGCGCGATTTCGTGTGGGGATCGCAGACGTTCGTCATGGGGATCGTCAACGCGACGCCCGACTCCTTCTCGGGCGACGGGCTGCTCGGCCGGTCCGAGGCTCGCGATGGCGATCCCGTGTCGACGGCGATTGCGGCCGGGGTCGACCTGGCCATGTCGATGGTCGAGGCCGGTGCCGACATCGTCGACATCGGCGGGGAGTCCACGCGACCTGGTCACGCCGAGGTCGACTGGTCGGACGAGGCCGTCCGCGTCGTCCCGATGATCCGCGCCGTGCGGAGCGCGCTGCCCCGTATCCCGATCTCGATCGATACAACGAAACCGGGGGTCGCGGCGGCGGCCCTCGAAGCTGGTGCGAACATGATCAACGATGTGTGGGGTGTCGCCGACGATGATTCGATGGTCCAACTCGCGGCCCGCCACCGGGTCCCGATCGTCCTGATGCACAACCGGACCGAAGCCGGGTACGCGGACCTTGTCCCCGAGGTGATTGCCGATCTAAAGGGCGCCATCGAGCGCGCTCTTCGAGCCGGCATCGCGCGGAAGGACATCCTGATCGACCCGGGTTTCGGATTCGGCAAGACGCCGGAGCACAACCTCACGATCCTGCGCGAGCTGAACCAGCTGGCCGTGCTGGGCCGGCCGATCGTGCTCGGAACGTCCCGGAAGTCGACCCTCGGGAAGGTGCTCGGCGGCCTGCCCGTTGATCAGCGTCTCGAGGCGACCCTCGCCACGACGGCGCTCGGCATTGCCGGCCGGGCGGATATCGTCCGGGTCCACGACGTTTGGGAGAACGTCCGCGCAGCACGCATGGCGGACGCGGTGGTCCGCGGCACGTGGCAGGAGGAGGCTCGATGACGTCCGACCGGATCGTGCTCACCGACATGGTCTTCCAGGCCCGCCACGGCGTCCACGATCACGAGAAGTCGACGGCCCAGCAATTCGAGGTCGACGCCGAGTTGTTCATGGACCTCCAGCCCGCCGGGCTCGAGGATGATCTCGCCCGAACCCTCGACTACAGCCGCGTCTACGAGACGGTCAGGGCGATCGTCGAATCGACGACGTTCAACCTGATCGAGGCACTCGCCGAGGCGATCGCCCATGAGCTGCTGTCCGACTTCCCGGCGCTCGAGGAGGTCATCCTGCGGGTTCGAAAGCCCCAGGTGCAACTCGGCGGACCGCTCGCCCACGCGGGCGTCCAGATCCGCCGGCGCCGCTCGGCCTGATCAGCCCGATCGATCGCCGATCAGAGGTTCGCGGGTCGCGTTCCCAGGGTCACCGACACCGAGATCGTGGTCGAGCCGCGGACGATCTTGAGGTCGACGGTCTGGCCCGGCGAGAAGCCCGCGAGGACGAGATCGAGCGGATGCTCAGTGTCCACGGTCCGGTCACCGACGCCGACGATGATGTCGCCCTCCTTGACGCCCGCCTTGTCCGCCGGTCCGCCGACCACCACTGCGGATTGCGAACCGCCCGAGGCATCCTGCGCGCGGCTGACCAGCGCCCCGTGGTCCTGGGAGAGGTTGTCCCGCGCCTGGACCTGCGGCGTGATCGGCTCGTAGCGGATCCCGATGTACGGACGCGCGAGGGGCTGTCCGGCGAGCGCTTGCTGCATGATCGGGCGGGCGATGTCGATCGGGATGGCGAACCCGATCCCGTTCGAGCCCGTTGCCACGGCCGTGTTGATCCCGATCACGTTGCCGATGGCGTCGAGCAGCGGCCCGCCGCTGTTGCCGGGGTTGATGGCTGCGTCCGTCTGGATCAGGTTATTGAGCCGATCACCGCTCTGGACAGTGACGGATCGCCCGGTTGCCGACACGATGCCTGAGGTCACGGAGTTCGAGTAGGTGCCGAGTGGGCTGCCGATTGCGATCGCCAGCTGGCCCACCTGCAGGTCGGCCGAAACGCCGATCGTGGCCGTTGCGAGTCCCTTGGCATCGATCTTGACAATCGCGAGGTCCGTGAGGGTGTCGATCCCGTAGACCGAACCCTGGTATTGGTGGCCATCCTTGATTTCGACGGTCACGGATGATGTCGTGTTGCCGCTTGCGTCAGTCACGACGTGTCGATTGGTCAGGATCCAGCCGCTCGCATCGAAGATCACGCCGGATCCGATGCCTTGCTCGGGGATGGTGCCGCCGGCTGGATCAGCCACGGTGCCCGAAACGAGGATGCGGACGACGGCGGGGCCGGCAATCGCCGCGGCTTCGATGACGGCGGACGATTCGTCGATGGCCACCGGCACCTTGGCGCCCGCCGTCGTGATCGGAAAGACCACGCCAGTGCCGGCGCGCCCGTCGAGGGCACCGCTGGCCCGGAGCAGCAGGAACGTGCCGCTGCTCGCCAGGACGGCGGACAGGACCGCCGCGGTAACCACGGATCCGATCCCGGCCCGGCGCTGGGTGCGCGACACCGCGGTGGCCGACACCGCGGCGGCCGAGACCGCAGCAGCGGCCGTGTCGGCCTGATGGTCTGCCGCGGCCCACTCCTCGGGCGACGGCGCCCCGGCCGGCTCGGCTGGCGCGTCGACCCAGGCGGCGGCAGCCCAATCGGGCCGATGCTCCGGCTCGGGTACGTACGTGGCAGGTGTTGGCTCCGGGTCCGCCGGGTCGCGCGAGGGATCGCTCAGACCCTGGTCGTGGTTCTCGTTCGCGGTTGTCATCTGGGGTTCGTACTCACCGTGCTGGCGTGGGAGGCCCGGTCCCGCGATGGGGCCGGCGTCGAGATGATGTCTATCCTGCCGTCTCCGGATTCACCTTCAGGTCTGCGGACGATGAAGTTTCCGCCACGATCACGTCGATCTTGGCGCTACCCTCAGGCGCTGGCGGCTCAGCATGGCGCGGGTCACGGGGCAGCGCCACGGTGAACGTCGACCCGACATTGAGCCGACTGGCGACCCGAACCGAACCGCCGTGCATCTCGACGATGCTCTGGACGATCGCGAGGCCCAGGCCGCTGCCACTGCCGCGCGCCTCGTTGGCGCGGGTGCCACGGTAGAACCGCTCGAAGATTCGCGGCAGCTCCTCGGTGTCGATCCCAACCCCCGAATCGCCCACCACGATCTGCACGCCGAAGTCCGTTGGCGCCACCTCGACGCGCACGCGGCCGCCGCGCGGCGTGAACTTGATGGCGTTGCCGACCAGGTTCGCGACGACCTGCCCGACGCGGACCGGATCATGACGGATCCTGAGCGGGTGCTCGGGCAGGGAGACGGCAAGGTCAAGGCCCCGGCGTCGCGCCGCGGCGTCTGCCTGTTCGACAGCCTGCTCCACGGTCGCGCGAATGTCGTCTGGTCGGAGATCCAGCAGGACGAGGCCCGAATCGAGCTTCGACAGCTCGAGCAGGTTCTGGGCCAGCCAGTCGAGACGCTCGAGCTGGACGGCGCTCGCTTCGAGGAATTCGGCACGGGCCGTCGGATCCTCGCCGGCACCTTCCCGCAGGAGTTCGTTGAACGTCCGCATCGCCGCGATCGGGGTACGTAGCTCGTGCGACACGTCGGCCAGGAAGTCTCTGCTCCGGTCGCGGTCCCGGCGGATGATCTCGACGCTCTCCTGGACCTGGTCGGCCATCGTGTTGAACTGGAGGGCGAGCTCCACGAACTCGCGGGAGCCCCATTGAGCGGGGTCGTCGGGTACGCGTCGCGCAAGGTCGCCTTCAGCCAACCCGCGGCTGGCATCGGTCAGGCGGCGCAGCGGGATCGTGATCCTGCTGGCCATCGCCGCCCCCGCCGAGATCGAGACAACCATGGCCAGGAGCCCGATGACCGCCAGAAGCCCGGTCGTCGTGGCCAGTGCGGTGGCACGGTAGGTGTACGGGTTGGACAGGGTCACCTCGATCACGTAGGGCACAAGCACTCCGGTTACCGGGTAGGGGACCGGGACACTGGTGATGAACTCGCGCGTCTGGCCGACGGGCGCGCCCACCTCGAGACCTGCCTTGAACTCGCCGTTGGAGGCGGGGATGAAGACATTGTTGACGGACGTCCCGATTCGGATCTTGACGTCGGCCTTGGCGAGGCGATCGGCGAGGATTCGCTCCTGCGTGCTCCGGGTCAGCTGAACCACGACCCGCGGATCGACCACGTTGTCCGCGCTCAGGACCGGGCTCAGGTTGCTCGCCGACTCGGCCACCAGGGTCACGTATTGGGCCACGCCCAGTGAGCGCGCGGTCAGGTCTTCACGCTGCTGCTGGTCGAAGTAATCGCCGAGCCGGTTGACGACGCCGACCGTGATCAGGCTCAGGGTCAGGGCGAGGATCGCCACGAATGAGAGCGTGAGCCGTCCCTGAAACGTATGTGGGTAGAGTCGTCGGATGCCCCGAGGTCGGTCGAGGCCGGCTCGCAAAGTCCGTCCTACAGGAGGCGCGACGGACGGCAGGCTCCGGGCCTCCGAGGGCCGGGTGTCGACCGCTGCCACGGGCGGCCTCGCGGTCGTCGGCGAAACCTCGTCGTGCTCCGCCATCTCAGCGTTCGGCGAAGGCGTAGCCGACTCCGCGGATCGTCTGGACGAAGATCGGATGGGTCGGGTCATCCTCGATCTTCTCGCGGAGGTGGCTGATGTGGACGTTGATCGTCTTCTCGTCCTGGTCCAGCGCCTCGTAGTCGCGAAGCAGCTCAAGGAGCTCGCCCCGGGTGTACACGCGGCCCGGTCGACTCGCCAGGTGGCGGAGAATCTCGAATTCGGTCGGCGTCAGGCTGACCCGGCGATCCCCGCGCATGACCCGGCGTCGCTCGAGGTCGATGACCAGGTCCTCGTGGCGAATGACCCGGCCGCCAACCGCATCCGCGAGGTCGCCGTACGCACGTCGGAGCAGCGCCTTGACCCGGCTCAGCAGTTCGCGGAGCCCGAATGGCTTGGTGACGTAGTCGTCCGCACCGAGTTCAAGGCCGATGACCTTGTCGACCTCATCGTCCCGGGCGGTCAGCATGAGAACCGGGGCCCGGGATCCGGCGGCCCTGAGTCGGCGCAGCACCTCGAACCCGTCGATCCCCGGCAGGCGGACATCGAGAATCACCAAGTCCGGGGCCTGGTTGACTGCGAGCTCGAGGCCTTCCTCGCCGGATCGCGCCAGGACCACGGTGTAGCCCTCCTGCTGGAGGGCGTACTCGATACCGCGGGCGACCGCGTGCTCGTCTTCGACAATCAGGATGGTGCTGGACACCGGCCGATCGTACATCGGCTCCGTCGGATGGGCTCCAGGCCGATCTCGTGGTACCGTGTCGCTTCCACATCCAGAGGTATCGCCTGCCCATGTCCACAGCCCGTCCTTCTCTCGCGGCCACGCACCGCGACGTCACCGGCAAGTCGGTCAACAAGCTCCGCTACAACGGCCAGTTGCCGGCAGTGGTGTTCGGGAACGGCATCGAGTCGACCAATGTGTCGGTCGACGCCCACGCCTTCGAGCAGCTTCGACGCAAGACCAGTGCGAACACCCTGGTCGATCTTTCGATCGACGGTGCCAAGGCCCGGCCGGTCCTGGTCCATGGCGTTCAGCTCAGTGTCATCACGCAGCGACCGCTGCATGCTGACCTCTACCTCGTCCGAATGACCGACGAACTGACGGTCGATGTGCCGCTTGTCACCTCGGGCGAGTCCGAAGCCGTCAAGGTGCACGGCGGGACCCTCCTCCACCCGATCTCCCATATCCGCGTCAAGGCGCTGCCGGATCACCTGCCCCAGTCGATCTCGTACGACATCACCCGTCTCGTCGGCTTCGACGACGTCGTCCACGTCAGCGATCTGGACATTCCCTCGGACGTGACGCTGTTGACGGAGGGCACCGAGATCGTGGCCCGCGTATCGCCGCCGCGCGTCGAGGAGGAGCCGACTGTTGTCGGCGCCGGAGAGATCGCCGAAGGCGAAGCTGCCGAGAGCGCAGCGGCCGAAGCGGCCGCTGCAGGCTCGGACGAGGGCGCGTCCGAGGGCTGAACCCCGGGCGTTCCAGGACGGCGCAGCCAGGCCGCGCCGCTTCATTCTCACGATTCGGCGGCCGAGGCATCCTCATCGCCCTCTCGGACGCGAGTGCCTTGGCCGCCGGCACGGGACCCTCAGCCGCCCGCAAGGGACCCTCAGTTGCCGGCACGGGACCCTCAGCCG
>JANMPD010000082.1:0-10265 GCA_031369685.1 Chloroflexota bacterium
CGACGCCGGAGGCGCCGCGATCCTGCCGGCCGCCGCCGCGGGTCGCCTCGACCTGAAGGTCGGAGATTCCATCAGCCTGGCACTTGGCAGCGGCGCGAAGCTGACGCTTCGCGTGGCCGGGATCGTGGAGCGATCGCTCCCGAGCGGCGGCGGGGAGGCCGTTCTCGTGGGCTGGAAGGATGCATCGGGGCCCATCGGCGTGACCGGCGCCGACGTGTTCGCGGTTCGATTCGCGCCTGGGGCGTCGAGTGCCGACCGAGTGGCCGTCGAAGCCCTGGCGGCCCAATACGCCCTGGAGGCGAACTCGCTCAGCCGGATCGAAGGGGCGGTCATCGAGGCGCTGGGGCGCGTCTTCGGACTGTTTGACGCGTTCTCGCTGGTCGCCCTCCTGGTCGCCGGGCTCGGGATCGTGAACACGTTGGGCATGGGCGTCCTCGAGCGGGTCAGGGAGCTCGGTGTCCTGCGCGCGATCGGGATGACCCGTCGCCAGGCGTCACGCATGGTGGTGACCGAGGCGATCATCCTCGGCCTGGCCGGCAGCTTTCTCGGGATCCTCGTGGGCCTCGGGATCGGCGTGATCCTGCTGCTGTTCTCGGGCGACTTCCAGGCTTCGATGGCGCTCCCGTGGGGCTCCATGACCGTGGCCGCCGTCCTCGGAATCTCGAGTTCGATCGTAGCCTCGTACTACCCGGCGGCCGTGGCCTCTCGGGTCTCGATCATCCGCTCGCTGCAATTCAGCTAGTCGCTCGACCGCGCCGCGAGGGTGGAAGGCGGCCGAAGCGCACGGTGGGGATCCATCGTTGGCCCTTCAGATGGCGCCACTTCGTCTGCTAGACTCGCCCCCCGCGGCCGGGTTCCGCGTGTGGAGGATTGGATGACCATTTCGGTACCGCGCCTGGACCGTTCGGCGGCCGGCGAGCGCGGAATTACGATCGCCGACTTTCTCGTGCCGGTCCGCGTCGCGGACGGGCTCGGGGTCCGGCTTCGCCATTTCGCGCTGATCCTGCTCGGCACGCTGCTCATTGCCGCGGCCGCCCAGGTGCGCTTTTCCCTCCCGGGCTTTCCGGTCCCGTTCACCGGGCAGACCTTCGCGGTCCTGCTCGCCGGCGGAGCCCTCGGATTCAAGCGCGGCGTGGCCGCGACATCCCTGTACGTCTTGCTCGGGATCGTCGGCCTGCCGGTCTATGCGGATGCCAAGCACGGCTGGGAGATCGTGTCAGGCGCGACCGGCGGCTACCTGATCGGCTTCATCGTCGCCGGGGCGCTGGTCGGTCGGCTTGCCGAGCTCGGCTGGGACCGCAACCTGCGTGGCGCGGTCGCCGCGATGCTCCTCGGCGATGTCGCGATCTTCGCGATCGGCGTCCCATGGCTGGCCGTCACGACCGGTCATCCGCTGGATTGGGGGATCGCGTTCGGCCTGACGCCGTTCCTGGGCGTCGAGGTCCTCAAGCTGGCCCTGGCTGCGGCGGCGTTCCCGGCGGCATGGTGGCTCGTGGGGCGTCGACCCGGCGACCGCTAGTCGACACGGCGACCGTTAGTCGACACGGCGACCGCAGGAAGCGGCGAACCAGATGGCGGTCATCGGCCGTGCCCGCGAGCGGGATCGTGACGGCTGCGGAACGAATGCATATCCGTGAGTAGCACGAATAGCCCACCATCTGGTTCTCGTGGCACCAGATTCGGTCGCCTCGCTGGCTGCCTATGGCTCGTATTGGCGGGCTTCTCGTTCCTGCTAGTCGTAGGAGCCGCAGCTTTGAGCGTCAAGGCTTCGATCGCATTTGCATCGTTGCTGCTGATCATGCTTGCCATCGCGATCATCGTGTTCGTGGCCGGAGACCGCGTGTCGGTCCTGCTCCTCTCCACAGCAGCGGGCCTCGGCTGCGCCGGGCTCGGAGTCTGGAACTACTTCCGAGCTGTGGACTTCGAACGCGCGAACCCAGGGTCGGTCGAGATCAGCGGCGGCGGGACGTCGATTGTGTTCGTGCTACTGGCTCTTGCGGTCAGCGCGTGGTCGATGGGAGCGATCGGTCTGATCCGACGCCACAGCCGGCGTTAGAGGCACCCAGCGGTCGCCGACGTTGCTACGGGCTATTGGCTTCGCCAAGTATTGGCGTTCGGCGGTCAATAGAGCGTCGGGAACCTGGCTCTCAGGATCGGACCGAGGTCGACCGGGCTTGCCTTCACGAGAGCATCGAGGAGCGTTCGCGTGCCGGCCAGCCCGAATCGATGGTCGGCCAGGTAGCCACCCATCGCAGTCCAGAACGTGGCCGTGCCCATCCGTCGGCGCAGCTCGTCGAGCACGTTCCCGCCCTGGATGTAGACGACCTCGTAATAGCACGCCGCCGAGTAGCGGGTGATGGCTCGGTCGAGCGGGGCCTCCGCGCATCGGCTCGCGCGCCGGATCCCGAGGACTGTGCGTGCCACGTAATCCGCTGCGGCCTCGTCTGCGAACGGCTCACCCTGCTGGTCATTGCCGACCAGGCCGTAGAACCACTGGTGGGCCGTCTCGTGATGGACCAGGTAGGGGAGGTTCGTTCGCGTGGTCGGCCGCGGAATCCAGATCATTGCCGGCGATTCCATGCCGTACCCACCGGCGGTCTCCGCGACTGTGAACGACGGCCAGGGATACGCAACGTCGAGCTGGCCGCCAATTCCCTTGATCGCGTGCTGGGCCTGGGCGACCACCCGCGCGCGGTCGAGGCCTCCCGGCCGCGTGTAGGCGCGAACCGCCACGCCGCCCGCGTCGGCGACCGTCTCGATGAAGTCGGGCGCCAGGACGATCGCGACATCGCGCACGTCGGCGACCACGAAGGTCGCGGTCAGGCCGTCCAGGGTTGGGCGTGGGCCGGGCGAGGCGAGGACCATCGGGACGTCGGTGGTCACGCGGACGTGGACCTCGGGGCTGGTGGGCGTCACGAACGGATCCCCGTGATTGGGTCGATCGAAGGGGACGGCTCGGCTGACCCACGGGATCCAGCGGTACATCGCGATCGTGCCGCCCGCGCGGCTGAACAGCCAATCGGAGCCCGCGAGGTCGCGGGTCAGCGTTGCGCGGTAGCCGATGCGGACCGTGGCCGACGCGCCGTCCGGCAGCAGGCCACCGAGCGGGACGAGGATCGTCTGGTCATCCACGGTCGCGATCACGGTTCGGTCGTCGACCGAGACGCCGCGGAGCGTCATCCGTCCGAGCCGCGCGGCGATCGTGTTCAGTTCGATCCGATCGATCGGCCCGCCCGAGGCATTCCGCACGCTCATCGTGACGGCCACGGTGACGACGCCGGTCGCGACGACGATATCGACGCTCGCGTCGTAGCTTGCCTCAAGGTCGAGCGACGAGCGATCGACGCTGCCCGGCACGATCGACGTTGTGGGCACGCTCGGGGAGGGAGAGGGTTCGACGGTCGGCGATGGCGACGGCGTGGGCGCAGGGCTCGGCATCGCCGGGATCGTCGGTCCGGGGGCGTCGGACGAACGCGGCGAGGGGCTCGGCGACGCGTTCCGCGGCGCGCAGGCTCCGGCGAGGATGGCGAGCACGGCGAACACGGCAACGAGGGCGGCGCGATCCGGGAGGTGTCGGTGGCTCATCAGAGGGATCGTAGGACGCCGCGGCCGAGCCCGCGGCCGAGCCCGCGGCTCGCCCGGGTTCCGCCGGGTGCGTGACCCGCGGACCGCCCGGGTTCCGCCGGGTGCGTGACCCGCGGACCGGAGCACGGCTACCATCGCCTGATGATCGCGCGCACAGACCCCGCGGCCCTCGCCGGCATGCTTGTCGACGTCGGCGCGGAGCTGCCCCAGGTTCGGGTCCTGACCGACCCGACGGACCGCGAGTCGTACCGCCTCGACGAAACGGCCTATCTCGAAGCCGGCCTTCCCGGCGCCGTTGCGTTTCCGGCATCGACCGCCGACGTTTCCGGGCTGCTCCGGCTGGCCACCCGGCATCGAGTGGCCGTGGTTCCCCGCGGTGCCGGCACCGGCCTGTCGGGCGGAGCCGCCGGGATCGAGGGTGCTCTGACGGTCGTGATGACCCGGCTGGATCAGGTCCTCGAGATCGACGCCGCCAACCTGTGCGTGGTCACGCAGCCCGGAGTCATCAACGCCGCGCTCAAGGCCGCGGTCGCCGCGGAGGGTCTCTTCTACGCCCCCGATCCGGCCAGCTACGAGATCTGCTCGATCGGCGGAAACCTGGGCACCAATGCCGGCGGCCTGTGCTGCGTGAAATACGGGCAGACCCGCGATTCCGTGCTCGGCCTGGAGGTCGTGCTGGCCGACGGGACGGTGATTCGGACCGGGGGTCGGAACATCAAGGACGTGGCGGGCTACAGCCTCACCCACCTGTTCGTGGGTAGCCAGGGGACGCTCGGGATCATCACCGAGGCGACGCTCCGGCTTCGGACCGCGCCGGGGCCGCGATCCACGCTCCTCGTCTTCTTCGAATCCCTGGATGCAGCCGGAGATGCCGTCGCGCGGATGACCGCCGACGGGCTCGTGCCGGTGACCCTGGAGCTGATGGACCGCGAGACCATCCGGGCCGTGGAGGACTGGCATCACCTCGGCCTCGACGTCGACGCCGAGGCGATGCTGATGGTCGAGTCGGACGCACCCGGTGCCAACGCCGGCGCGGAGCTCGACCTGGCCGAGGCAGCCTGTCTGGCCGCGGGTGGACGATCCGCCGTGCGGGCGGCCGACGCGCAGGAGGCCGATTGGCTCCGCCAAGCGCGGCGGTTGGCGCTCCGGGCCCTCGAGCGGCAGGGGACCGTCCGAATGGAGGATGTCGGCGTGCCGCGGGCACGGGTCCCGGAGTTGCTCCGGGCCATCGTCAGGATTACGGATGCGCATGGGGTCCGGTGTGCCACGTTCGGGCATGCCGGCGACGGAAATCTGCATCCGAATTTCATCTTCGATCATGACGATCCGGCAGCCGAAGCTCTGACCCTTCGGGTTCGAGACGAGATCTTTCGGGCGGCCCTCGACCTCGGTGGCACGGTGACCGCGGAGCACGGCATTGGCGCGGCTCGCCGGGAATGGCTGCCGATTCAGCAGGGCGCGGGCGCCGTAGCGGCGATGCAGGCGATCAAGGATGCTCTTGACCCGCTGGGAATCCTGAACCCGGGGCGTGTCCTCTAGCGACCGTCCAGGCCCGCCGTGGCCAGCGGTGGACTGCCATGGCCCGCCGTGGCCCGCCGCGCGGGCTCCCCGAGCAGCCCGCCAGCGCCGGGATGCCGTTGCGTCGCCGGCCTGGCAAACGGCGGCCCAGCGACTGCCGAGTGATCCGATCCGGGCCCGCCCCCGCATGAACCCGTGTATCCGATTTGTGGGGAGTCGCGACACCGCGGATCGGTCTTCAGCCCCGGCCATTCAGACGAAAGGGAAATGGATCCCCGACATGCGCACCATGAAGAAACTCGCCACCCTGGGGGCCGCCATCACGGTCCTCTCGATCGGCGCGGTTCCACTGCTCACTAGCGCGGCCGACCACCTCGACGCCCCCGCCCTCGGCGGTACGGTCGTTGCCGGTGAGTTCGCCCCGCACTCCGAGCACGGCGACCGCGACATCAACGACCTCTATGTCTTCGAGGCCCCGAACGATCCTGGCCGTACCGCCATCGCCTTGACGGTCAATCCGGCCATCAACCTGTTCGGCGGCGACTTCGGGACGAACGTCCGCTACGTGATCAACATCGACAAGACCGGTGACAACATCCAGGACCTGGCCTACGTGGTCACGTTCAGCGCCGAAGACGATGCGTCGAGCGCCGACACCGGACTCGACTTCAAGGTCACCCGCTACACCGGTTCGCGAGCCGTTTCCCTCACCGGTGGTCGAACGATCGCCCACGGTGATACCAACGCGGGCGCCAAGACCGTCGGGCAGAACGACGTGTGGGCCTGGGCGGGCGTCCGCTCCGACCCGTTCTTCTTCGACCTCACGGGCTTCATCGGCACCACCACGCTGCTCACGACGGGCACCGCGGTCGGCGGCGATGGCCTCGGCAACAACCCGACCGACTTCTTCGCGAACCTGAACACCAACGCGATCGTCCTGTCGATCCCGAACGGCGAACTGCCGAGCCGGATCGGTGCCTGGGCGACCACGAGTTGGCACAACGACTCCGGCTGGCACAAGGCAGACCAGATCGGTCGGCCGGCCATCAACACCGTCTTCATGCCCAAGGCGGACAAGAACGACTTCAATCGAACGAAGCCGTCAAGGCAGCTGACCGCCTACGGCGGCAAGTTCTTCAACAATGTCGTCGGCGGACTCCTCTTCCTGTCCTCGCTGGACACGGAGGGTGCATATGCCCAGGGCCAGGCCGAGGCGCTTGCCTCCGTCCTGATCCCGGACGTGCTCGTCTACGACCGAAACTCGAGCCTACCGGCACCGCTCAACGGCCGCGCCCTCGCTGACGACGTCATCGACGTCGAGCTGCGGGTCGCTACCGGCGGCGATCCGCTGGGCCTGTTCGCCGACCGCGACGCCGACGGCGCCGTGAACGGCGATGGTGTGGGACCGCACGGCGACTACCTCGCCTCGTTCCCGTACCTCGGCGTCCCGCATTGACCCCAGGAGTGGAGCGCGGCCGTGGGGGATCGCGCTCCACTCCTACCTTCTGACGCTTCAGACCACACGACCCAGGAGCACACCACCATCATGGCCACCCTCCGGATGCACGAGCCTCGCTTCAATCGCCTTCGATCGATCGCGGTCCTGACCGCAGCGCTCGCCATCACCGTTGCCGGGACCGCCAGCTCGTGGAGCCCGGCGCTGTTCGGGACGAACCCCGCTCCTCCGGCTGCGCAACCCGCCGCGACGACGCTCCCCGCACTCAGCGACGTGCCGGTGACGATCCCCGGGGCCGGCGCAGTCCTCCCGGCTCCCGGATCCGTGGCCCAGCTCGATCACAACATCGCGGCCTGGACCCTCAACCTGGAAGCCAATCCCCAGGACTTCCTGTCGGCCACGAACCTCGCGATCCTCTACCACGCCCGGGCCCGCCTGACGGCCGATCTCGCCGATCATCAGCGTGCTCTTGAAGCGGCCCGGGTCGCGATCCAGATCGCGCCGAACCAGGGCTCGGCCCGGGCACTCGAAGCCGCGATCCTGTACTCACTCCACGACTTCGGCGGCGCCTTCGCCGCGGCCGATCGCCTGGTCACGGATGATCCGACGCAATTCGGGGCGATGGCCACACGTGCCGATGCCTCCGTGGAACTTGGAAACCTCGACGCCGCCCGGGCAGATCTCGCGACGCTCGTCGCGAAGGCTCCCAGCCCGGCCGTGGATGTGCGACGCGCACGACTGGCCGAGGTGACCGGGGATCTCACCGGCGCCGTTGCCCTCGCGACCGCCGCCAGGGATGCCGTGGTCGCAGATGGCGGCGATGCGGGCTTCTACGAGTACGCCCTCGCCGAATACCAGCGCAACGCCGGCCTGGCCAGCGCCGCCGGTGCGGGCTATGCCGCGGCGGTCCAGCTGCGAGCCACGGATCTCGGTGCGCTCCTTGGCCTCGCTCGGATCCAGGCGTTCGATGGTGATCTCGGCGCGGCGATCACGACCCTCGAGTCCGCGATCGCCATTGCGCCGACGCCCGAGGCGGAGGCCCTGCTCGGCGATCTCCTGACGAGCCGAAACGCGCCCGGTGATCCTGCTGCTGCCCGTGCCGCCTACGGAACCGTCCGGCTGACCCGGTCCCTGTCCGCGCTCGCCGGATCCGTCTACGACCGAACCCTGATCCGGTTCGAACTCGATCACGGTGGTGCCACCGGGGCCCTGGTCGATCAGGCGCGAGCCGCGCTCATCGATCGGGCTGATTTCGGCGGCCACGATCTCCTCGCCTGGGCGCTGTATCGAACGGACGCGTCGAACGAAGCCTGGACCGAGATCACGGCGGCGATGTCGTCCGGCGCCGCCGATGCGCGGACCCTGTTCCATGCCGGCGCGATCGCCGCGGCTCGCGGGGACACGGACGCGGCGCGCGGCTGGCTGGAGCGGGCCGTCGACCTCGGACCGGCGCTCGACCCACTCGAACGGGTCGAGGCGCTCGGCCTCCTTGCGAACCTCACGGGTAGCGGGTCATCGGGGACTCGATAACGCGGGTCCATCCGGTTACCGGTGAGCCGCCGACGATCGGCAGAGAAGCGGGATTTGAGGCACAATAGACGGCCCCGCCACTGTGCGGTCACCTCCGTGCCCAGGAGTTCCCAGTGAACGGACGCCCTCTGTCCCTGACCCGGCCCTCGCTTCGAAACGGCGAGCCCGAGCCGCTTCGCCATGTGATCGAGACCTACGTCCACAAGGACCAGGTGATCACGTGCGTCTGTGGGTGGCACGGCAGCTGCGCAGCGACCGCGACCGGCGGCTCCGACTGGACCGTTCACCTCAACCAGTTCCGCACCAAGCGCAAGTAGGCGCAGTGGGCTGAACGGCGACAGTCGTCATCGCGGGCTGAGCGGCGACAGTCGTCATCTCGGTTCCCGCCCGAGCATCGTTCTCGTCGCGCGTCAACGCTGGCTGGTTCCCGTCAGAGCGTGGCGGTCATTCCGGGTCCATCGAGGCTGCGTCCACGCACCCAGGTCGCGCGGACCATGTCCGGATGCGGGCGGAAGATGAGCCGGCTCGCAATATCTGCCGGATCGACGTCGATGGGTTCGTGCGCGGGCGCACCAAGGTCCGCGTGGCGGACGGGCGCCGTGAGCCCCGCGTCGATCGCGATGATGTCGGCTTCCTTGCCGACCTCGATTGACCCGATCCGGTCGTCCAGCCCGAGTGCCTTCGCGCCGGCCAGCGTCCCCATCCGAACCCAGTCGAGTGGCCCGAGGGATGGAAGCGTCTCCCCGAGCAGCGTCCGCCGCGCGTTCTGGGCGTAGGCGCCGACCCGCATCACCGAGAACATCGAGGGGTCGGGTCCGCCGGCCACATCGGAACCCAGCCCGATCCCCAGGCCCGCCTCGAGGTAGCGCGCGAGCGGCATGATCCCGGACGCGAGGAACAGGTTCGAGGCCGGGCAGTGGGCCACCCGGGTGTCACTCTCGACGAGGCGGGCGAGTTCGCGGTCCGTCAGATGGACCGCGTGGGCCAGCACGGCGCGCGACCCGAGGCCGCCTGCCCGGTCGTACACATCGACGTAGTCCCTCGCCTCGGGAAAGAGACGCGCGACTTCCGCGATCTCCCCCGGATCCTCTGACACGTGGGTCTGCCACCACGCACCAGTCCGAGCGGCGAGATCGGCCGAGGCCCGGAGCATCTCGGCCGTGCACGACACGGCGAAGCGGGGTGTGACCGCGTAGCCGAGGCGCCCGTCCGCGGCACCGTGCCATCGGGAGCACAGGTCTTCCGATTCACGCACCGACTGATCGAGGATCGTGGCCGGATCGATCTTCTCATCATAGGTGATTCGATCCATCATCACCTTGCCGAGGATGGCGCGGATGCCGTGCGCCTCGGCGGCCCGGAATGCCTCGTGCATCGATGCTGCGTAGACCGCGCCATAGGCGAGGACGGTCGTCGTCCCGACCGACGCGAATGCCCGGAAGGCCGCCGGAGCCAGTGCTGCAGCATCTCCCTCGTTCGCGAAGCGCTGTTCCAGCGGGAAGATGTAGCGACGGAGCCAGTCGAGCAGATCCAGGCCGGCACCGAGCCCGGCGTTGGGCAGCTGCGGCAGGTGGGCGTGGAGGTCGATCATCCCCGGCATGACCACGAGGGGCCGGATGTCGATGATCGGCGGAATTCCCGCAGCGACCGGAGCCTCATCCGCCACGCGGCCCCCGGGATCCGGAGCCCGATCCGCGTCGAGCACTTCGTAGTCGGTGCTGGAACCGACCCACGCGATCCGCCCGGCGGCGTCCACGACCACGATCCCGTCCTGGTGGAAGGCCGTCCCGCCCGCCTCCGTCGGCGTCAGGACCCGGGCGCGCAACGTGAACGGCGGCTCGGCAGGGAGCACCGGATGCGGTACGGGGCCGGGGGACGCGCTCACGGTTGGCGATGCTAGCACCGCGCGTCGGGCCCGGGCAGGTGTGCGCAGGTGGATCAGGGCGCCGACTTCACCCCGATCAGCCGCGCTTGCCGCGTCTCGAGCCTGCCAGTGATGGCCGGCGGTGCGCTTCGGGTCGCGTGACTCCTGATCCACCCCCGGATACGAGCCCGGATCGTGGTAATCGGCCGCTGGCCCCGATTTACCCCCAGATACGATCTGGGTTCGTGGTAGTGCGCGATCAGCCTCCCGAGGCGGGTTTGGCAGGGCTCGCCGGCGGGACGTCGTGCGTGG
>JANMPD010000093.1:0-11045 GCA_031369685.1 Chloroflexota bacterium
CCGGACCAGCCGGATCTCCCGTCCCATGTCGCGGCCCTTGATCCAGAGGGCCGAACCGACCACGAGGACATCAGCCGCAAGCCCGCCGATCAGTTCAGCCGTGTCGCGGCTGACCCCTCCATCGACATGGACCTCAGCGCCATGGAGCTTGTGGGACAGGTACTCGCGCGCGGCGAGGACCTTCTGGCGCGCGACATCGGCCATGAACTCCTGCCCACCGAACCCCGGCTCAACCGTCATGACCATCACGATGTCGAGGAACCTGCGATACGGCTCGAGGGCCGCAAGTGGGGTCCCCGGGCGAAGCGACAGTCCGGCGGCGCGCCCGGCGGACCGGATCTTGCGCAGGATCGGCTCGATCGGACGCTTGATCTCGACATGGATCGTTACCGAATCACAGCCCGCGTCGAGAAACTCGTCGATGTACCGATCTGGCTCGGAGATCATCAGGTGCGCATCGAGTGGCAATCGTGTCCGACGACGGAGCGCCTTGACCATCCTGGGACCGAACGTCAGGTTCGGGACGAAGTGGCCATCCATCACATCGAGATGGATGCGGTCCGCGCCCTCCTTCTCCGCCCGGCGAACGGCGTGGGCGAGATTGCCGAGGTCGGCATCGAGGATGCTCGCCGCAACGCGGGCCCGCCCGAGCGTTCTCGATGGCGTCGGCGCGACCTTCGCCCGCGGCGGCATCAGGCGTCCACGCCACTGGGAAGGCCCTCGGCGCTGCGCTCCCCGCGAAGCGCCGCCGCGGAGGTCGCTTCGAGCCGTGCTCGGCGACGAGCGACGGCGGCCACCGGCGGCGCTCCGGCACGATCCGCGGCCAGCTGGCCACAGGCGGCGCCGACCTCCTGCCCGCGATTGCGGCGAATGGTCACGGGCAGGCCGTCCCGCCGCAGCCGTTCCGCAAACCGCTCGATGACGGGCATCGGACTGGCCGTCCAGGGCGTGTGCGCAACCGGGTTCATCGGGATCAGATTGACATGCGCGAGCGTGCCCCGCAGCAGCTCTGCCATGGCGTCCGCATCGGCATCGGTGTCGTTAACGCCACCGATCATCGTCACCTCGTAGCTGATCCGGCGGCCCGTCACGGTGGCGTGTTCCCGGGCGGCAGCCACGACCTCAGCGACCGGCCAGCGTCGGTTGAGCGGCACGAGCACGTCGCGCAGCGGGTCGCGCGCCGCGTGGAGACTCACGGCAAGCGTGAACTGCGGCCCGAGTGCGGTCAGGCGCCGAATCCCCGGGACGACACCGGATGTTGACAAGGTGATGTGCCGCGCCCCGAGACCGAACCGCCCCGGATCGTTCAGGGCTGCGACCGTTTCGAGCACCCGATCGAGGTTCAGGAGCGGCTCGCCCATGCCCATGAACACGATGTTGGTCAGTCGTCGACCGCGGGCCGCGAGGCGCCGCGAGGCGCTTCGAACCTGATCGAGTATCTCCGCGGTCTGGAGATCCCTCCCGAACCCGAGCTCGCCGGTCGCGCAGAACGGGCAGGCAACCGCGCAGCCGGCCTGGCTCGAGATGCACAACGTGTTCCGCTCCCGTCGGTCGGCTCCTGCGGGGTAGTGCATGAGGACGCTCTCGATGGCGGCTCCGTCACGGAGCCGATGAAGGGCCTTTTCGGTACGACCGCCATCGGCCGATACGAACTCCGAGTCGGCAACGGTGTCCCAGGCAAAGGACGAAGCCAGCGCGCTCCGCAGCTCGGCCGGCAGGGTCGAGACGATATCGACGGATGCGGCTTCCGATCGCCAGACGGCATCGAGGACCTGGCGCGCTCGAAAGGCTGGCTCGCCACGGTCGCGGAACCAGGCCTCGAGCTGGGTCGCGGTCTGGCTCGAGATACCCGGTCGCCCGGGTGGGCCGCCCGCGAGGTCGAGCATCGGTGTCGGCATCTGGCTGGGCATCGGGGCGCATTGTCGCACGGCGTGAGCGCCTCGCCGCGGACCGGAGAAGGGGCCAGTGAGCCCGGACCCGTCAGCCCGGGCCGGTGAGCCCGCGCCGGAGAGCCCGGACCCGTCAGCCCGGGCCGGTGAGCCCGGGCGGGTGAGCCCTTATCAGTCGCCGGCGGCGACTTCCTCGTTGGTGCGCTGATCGCGAAGGGCACGCCAGATCCGCTGCGGGGTCATCGGCAGCTCACGCGGCCGAATGCCCGTAGCGGCAGCCACGGCGTTGGCGATCGCTGCCGCGCCCCCAACGACGGCGGCCTCCCCGATGCCCTTCGCGCCAAACGGACCGTCCGGCGCGGGCACCTCGACGTACGAAGCGTCGATGGCCGGCACCTGCTCGGCGCGAGGAATCGCGTAGTCGAGGAACGTCGCGCTGATGAGCTGGCCGCCCGAGTCGTGAACCAGCGCCTCGTAGAGAGCCCAGCCGATCGCCTGCGCGGCGCCGCCGTACTGCTGACCGGCGACCAGCGCCGGATTCAGGGCGCGTCCGACATCCTGGATCGCCTCGAACCCGAGGACGCGGGTTTGGCCCGATGCCGGATCCACGCGGACATGAGCCAGAAACGCCGCAATGGACGGCGCGAGGCTCGTGTGAGCCGAGGTCGCGTGCCCTTCGATCGGGGCCCGCGATGCCCGATCGTTGGCCCGGACCAACTTGGCGACCGGCAGTCCACGACCCGGAGTTCCGCGCGGACGGACGACGCCGTCGACGATCTCGAGGTCGTCGACCGAGATCTCCAACTCGGCTGACGCCGCAGCCAGCAACTGCCTACGGGCATCCTCGGCCGCGAGGCGAACGGCGCGTCCGGCCGAGTAGGTCACCGTGCTCCCACCGCTGCCCGGTGAGGGCGGTGCCGATCCCGTGTCCACGGTGATGATCTCGATGGCATCCGGCGACATCCCGAGCACTTCGGCGGCGATCGCCTGGAAGGCCCCGTTCGTGCCCGACATGTCGACAACGCCGGTGACGATCTGCACGCTCCCATCGGGCGACAGGCGGCACAGGGCGGCAGCCGGATCCTTGCTCCCGGGCCAGTAGCCGACCGAGAGGCCGATCCCCTCCCCCGCGGGCAACGTGTTGCGCCCTTGCCAGCGCGGCCGCGTTTCGACGACATCGAGGACTTCGTCCAGTGCGTGTGGTGCCCAGGCCTCGTCATCTACCATCGGTTCGCCCGGTCGACTCCCGTTCCGCCGGCGGAGCGCCACCGGATCGACGCCGAGGGCGCCTGCGAGTTCGTCGACCACCGACTCGATGGCGAAGGCGGTGGGCGGGCCGCTCGGCCCTCGGTACGGCCCGGTGCCCACTCGGTGGGTCAGCACGCCGTAGGCACTGATCTCCACGCTCGGCCAGCGATATGGGCCGGCGACGAGCACCCCGGCGAGGGCATCGGCGCTGAAATCCGCAAACGCCCCACCATCAGCCAGGATCCGGACCCGCAGCGCCGAGAACGTCCCATCGGCATCGGCGGCGACTTCGACGTCGAGCTCGAACGCCTGGGATGGATTGGAGGCGAGGAAATCGTGGCGTCGCTCGAGGACCAGGCGGACGGGGCGTCCCAGGCGAAGGGCGCTTGCGGCCACGATCGGCTCGAGGATGGCCCATTTGCCTCCGAAGGCGCCGCCCAGCGGGGCCGGGACCACCCGGATTCGATTGGTCGGCAAGCCGAGGACACGACCGAGATCCTTGCGCAGGGCAAACGTCCCCTGCGTACTGGACTCGACGACCAGGGTTCCGTCGTCATCGACCCAGGCCGTGCACCCCTGGGTTTCGATGTAGCCCTGGTGGACCCACGCCGTCTTGAACTGGCGGCGTACGGTAGCGGCTGCGACCTGAAATGCCGATTCCACATCGCCGGTCCGATAGCGCGTTCGACCGACCACGTTGGCCGACCATCGTTCTCGATCGATAGAATCGTCACCGGCGCCACCGACCGCCGCATGCGTCTGGGCATCCATCGCGGTCTGTCCGCCGTCGCCGTCGAGCAGGTCGGGGCGGACGAGTACGGCGTCGAGGTCCATGGCGGCGCTCAGGTCGAGGACGACCGGAAGTGGCTCGAGATCGATCATCACGAGTTCGGCCGCGTCGGCCGCCTGTGCCTCGGTCTCGGCGATCACCACCGCGAGCGGCTGGCCGGCGAAGACGACCTCGTCCTTCGCGAGGGGGATCGCCAGGCGATCCGATCCGGCATTCAGGCCAAGATCGCCGGCGACGAAGACGGCCACGACGCCGGCGGCCCCTCGCGCCGCGTCCGTTTCGATCGAAGCGATGCGCGCATGCGCGTGCGTGGCCAGCACGAGGCGGGCATGGAGTCCTCCGAACCGAGGGCGGTCGGCGACATAGCGCATCGCGCCGGTGACCTTGACCCGTGAATCCGTCCTGGCGCGAGCCACGCCCACGCCATGGACCGGGTTCATGCGTCAGTCTCGGGGCCGGTCCGTGACGCGGCCGCGTCGACCGCGGCCGCGATGATCGATCGACGCCCGCGGCGGAACGCGGAACCCGGCATCGCGCGACCGCCCGCCGGCTGGACGGTCTCGAGAACGAGACGTCCGTCCGAAGCAGTGAGGGCGACGCCGTCCTCATGGGCAACGATCCGCCCAGGGGTATCACCGGCCACGGAACCCGCGACCGAACTGTCGTGAACCGCGAGTCGAAGACCGCCGGACTCGACGAAGGCGCCCGGCCACGGCCGAAAGGCCCGAACCTGCCGCTCCAGACGCGCAGCCGTGTGAACGGGATCAAGTCGGCCGTCGACACGCCGCAGGGGGCGGGTCATAGTCGCGAGCGCCTCGTCCTGGGGCGTACTCGGGAGCGGCCCTGCGAGCAACATCGTGATGACGTCGTCAAGGACCTGGGCACCGACGGCGGCCGCTTCGGCCTCGAGCCCGGGTGCATCCTCGGTTCCCGTGAGCTGCCACGAACGAGCCGCGATGATCGGGCCCGTATCGAGGCCAGCGTCCATCTGCATGACGGTCACGCCGGCCTCGAGATCGCCGGCCAGGATGGTCGCGGGGATCGGCGTGGCCCCACGATGGCGAGGCAGCAGGGACGGATGGATGTTGACGATCCCATGGGCAGGCAGATCGATGACCGACTGCGGGATCAACTGCCCAAAGTCGGCGAGCACGCCCAGATCCGGCGCAAGGTCCCGGATCGCATCGATCGCGTCGGCCGACCGGACGCGCTGCACCTGAAGGATCCGGAGCGCCACGCCGCGGGCCACGACCGCCACGGGGACCGGCGTCAATGCCCCAGTCCGGCCGGCACGACCATCCGGCGGCGTGACCACCCCGACGATCTCGATCTCGGCGCGGCGGAGCAGCGCATCGAGGATCGGCAGCGCGAACGAACCCGAACCGAAGAAGACGGTCCGCAGCCGCTGCGTCGAAGCAGCCTCGCGACGCGTCATCACGCGAGTGCGGGCGTCCGAACCTCGTGTGACGCACCTTCGCCGGCGTCTTCGCTCTCATCGTCATCATCGTGGCCCGTGGGCAGGAGCTCATCGAGGGACGCGAGATAGTCGATGTAGAGCTTGCCCTCGAGGTGGTCGAGTTCGTGCTGCAGGGCACGCCCGAGGAGGCCCGACCCGGCGACCCTGATCCGACGTCCGGCCCGGTTCTGGGCGACGACCCAGACGCGTTCACGGCGCGTCACGTAGGCGGCATAGCCCGGAATCGACAGGCAACCTTCGAGATCCCGGTCATCCCCGGTCGCTCTGACGATTTCGGGGTTCACCAGTTCGTACAGCGTTCCGTCAACCTCGACCACACACGCGTTGAGGGCTTCGCCCAACTGGGGCGCGGCGAGTCCCACGCCGGGGGCATCGCGCATCGTGTGGGCGAGGTCATCCAGCAAGCCGTGCAGGGACTTTCCGAAGCTCTCGACGGGCCGGCCCTTGAGCCGCAGCCGAGGGTCGCCGAGCAGGAGGATGGGTCGGACGCTCATGACCAAAGTATAGGCGAGCGCGGCCCCGGTTCCCGATCAGGACGGCTCGGCACCATCCTCATCAGGCGCACCGGCGCTCCCGGTCAGTCCTTGGCGGCATCCCCGCCGGTGGCGGCGGAAGCGGCCTCGTCGGCTGCGGCCGCCTTGGCCGCCTGATCCCGACGAAGGTCGGCCGCGATGTCACGCGACCGCTCCGCGATGCGGGTCCCGGCTTCGGCGGTGAGTTCGGCAGCGCGTGCCGCCACCGGTCCCGCCTTCTCGCCGGCGACGACGGCCAGCTCGGCGGCCTTGGCGCTGACCTGGCGCAGGACCGGGCCTGCCTGCTCGGTGATGTTCTCGATCATCGACTGGAGCTGGGACAGCCACTCGCGGGCAGTCGAGGACACGCTCTCGGAGGTGCCGCCATTGTCGGCGTCGCCGGTCCAGGCAAACGTCTCATCAGCGGCGGGCTTGGGTGATTCCTGCTGGTTCGTTGTTTCGTCGTTCATGGGTGATTGCTCCTCGTCCGCGAAATGACGGACTGCGTTGGTGGCGCCCATTGTCGCCCTTCTGGCGGTTTTGCACCTTCCGCGCCCGCCGAGCCCTGCTCGGCTCGCGCTCAAAGCAGCGATTCCGGGTCCACGTCGATCGACCATGGGATGCCCGGCGGTTCCCCCAGGACGGCCAGGGGATCGTCCCCGCGGAGGACGACGTTGAACCGCCACCGATCGGCTCTGCGCGCGATGTAGGCGACCGCCGGACCCATGACCTCGACCCGGCGACCGAGGTCGACGGCCCGGGCCCGCAGCTGCTCCGCATAGGCCACGTCCGCGGCCTCGGCGGCGCCACGATCGACCATCGCCACGGTCAGCTTGACGAGCCGTCCGAAGGGCGGTGACCCGAACTGACGGCGCAGGGTGAGCTCCGCGTCGTAGAAGGTCGCCGGATCCGCGCCCTGCACGGCCCGAATGGCAGGGTGGTCGGGCTGGTACGTCTGGAGGATCGCGTGTCCCGGGCGGACTCCCCGACCCGCTCGCCCGATGGCCTGCGCCAGGAGCTGGTAGGTTCGCTCGGCAGCCCGCTCATCGGGCAGGTTCAGGGCGACGTCCGCCGAGACGATCCCCACAAGGGTGATCGAGGGAACGTCGAGGCCCTTGGTGACGAGGCTGGTACCGACGAGCACGTCGATCCGCCCATCCGCCAGGTCATCGAGGATCTTCGTGGCAGCACCCTTGCGCTCCACCACGTCCCGATCCAGTCGAGCCACCCGAAGCTCGGGGAACGTGGTTCGCACCTCCCGCTCCAGGCGCTCCGTTCCGCCGCCCAGGTAGCGGATCCGCGCCGACCCACAAGTCGGGCAGCGCGTGGCGAGGGGCGTGGCTCGTCCGCAGTGGTGACAGCGCAGGGTGACCCCCGCCTGGTGGTAGACCAGCGGGCGCGTGCATTCAGGACAGGTCTGGGCCGAACCGCAATCGCGGCACAGCACCACCGATGCCGACCCGCGCCGGTTGATCACGAGGATTGCCTGGTCTCCGGCTTCCAGATCGAGCGCCCGGATCGCCGTGACGAGGGATCGCGAGAGCATGCCCCGCTGCCCCGAGGCCAGCTCTGCCCGGAGATCCACGACCTCGATGCTCGGCGGATGGCCGGACATTCGGTCCGGCAACCGGACTCGCCGATAGGTGCCGTCGCGCGCCTTGCCCTCGGTCTCGACCGATGGCGTTGCCGAGCCGAGAACCACGGCCGCACCCGTCAGCCGACCGAGCTGGATGGCCGTGTCCCGGGCCTGGAGCCGTGGTGTTCGATCGCTCTTGTACGCCGGATCGTGCTCTTCATCGACGATCACGAGCCGCAGATTCTCGATCGGTGCGAGGACCGCCAGCCTGGTCCCGACCACGACGTCGGCCCTGCCGGATCGAACGCGACGCCACTCATCAAGGCGCTCGCCGGCGGACAGGCCCGAATGAATGAGGCCGATCTCGGCGTCGAGATCGGCGCGCAGTCGATCCACCAGCGGCATGGCCAGGGCGATTTCCGGCACCAGGATCAGGGCTCGTCCGCCGGCCTCGATGCAGGCCGCGATGGCGTCGGCGTAGATCGCCGTCTTCCCGCCACCGGTAACGCCATCGAGAAGTATCGGGCTCGGGTCACGCGCCGCCATGGCCGTCCGGATCGCGGCGGTTGCAACGGCTTGCTCGGGCGAGAGATCGCTGAAGGCCGGTCGTGCCCCGCGGTGCCCCGCGGCCCGTCCCTCGAGGGGTGAGCGAGGATCCTCGGCCACGTCGACGCGGATCATGCCCCGAGCGCGAAGGCTTCCGATCACCGAGCCACCGTGGCGTGACGAGAGTTCCGGGGCAGGCACGCCACGCTCCCCGGCTTTCGCCAGCTCGGCCAGCGCGGCGACCTGGCGCGGCCCGAGCCGCTTCCCTGCCCCGCCGGGCAGCGCAGGAGCATCGAATCCGCTCGGCGTCGGTGTGGCGTCCACCCGGGCGCCCACGAGTCGCACGGTTCTGACGTACCGGGGTGCGGCCCCGGCATCGGTCAACGTCCAGTCGAGTTCGATGTCGCCGGCGTCACGAAGGGCCCGGAGCCGCCGCAGCAGCCCGGCGCGGCCTTCACTGGATCGAAGCGTCCGGACCGCTCGGGGGCCGTCCTCGAGCTGATCGAGGAGCTCGGTGTCCGCCGCTTCATTGGTCGCGGCAGGGCCATCGGGGGATTGGGTGGTCTGCCTTGGCCGGCGCTCGGCCACCAGCTCGAGCCGCTCAAGGAGGCCCGGCGGCAACATCGCCCGAAGCACCAGCGCCGGTGGGGCCAGGTAGGTCGCGGCGATTGCCTGGGCAAGCGCGATCGACGTCGGCGGCAGCAGTGGTCCGTCGGCCCGAACCCGATCAACGACCGGCTTGGCCACGAATCCATCGCCGTCGGTGCTGTCCCCGAGGACGATTCCGAGGGCCTGCCGGCGGCCGAACTCGACCAGGATGGCCTCTCCCGGAAGCAGGCGCTCCAGCCGGGCCGGGACCCGATAGGTAAATGGGTGGGCGCCCGCGGCACCGGCGGCGTCGATCGCAACCGCGACACGGCGCCCGGGCCCGGGATCCCCGTCATCCACCAGGACTTCCGCCTCGCTCAGGGCCGCGTCGGCTCCGAGCAGCCCCAGTGATTCCTGATCGTTGTCGGCGGCCACGGCGGCGCCCCTAGATCCGGGTCCGGCGCTTCGGGTACTCGCCCTTCTCGCGAAGGATGATCTCGTGGATCTGGGCGGCCGTCCGCTCGATCTGTCCCGTCTCGTTCACGATGACGTGATCGTAATCATCGCGCCGAGCCAGCTCGAGGGTCGCATTCCGCTGCCGGATATCCAGTTCGTCGGCGGATTCGGTGGCCCGCGACCGCAGGCGCTGGAACAGGTCCTCGAGCGATGGAGGAACGAGGAAGATCAGGAGGGCATCGCTGACGCGATGCTTGACGGCGGCCGCACCCTGGACGTCGATCTTGAGGATGACATCGTGGCATGCCTGCAGCGCCGTTCGAACCTCGGCTCGCGGGGTGCCGTACCAGTTCCCGTGGACCTCGTTGGCTTCCAGCAACTCGCCGGCGCCCTGGAGGGCCGCGAACGCCTCCCGGGTAAGGAACCGGTAGTGAACCCCGTCGATCTCGTAACTTCGTCTCGGGCGTGTCGTACAGGTCACGACATAGTGATAGTCCGGGACGCGCGGCTCCGCGCGCAGCGCCTCGATCACGCTGTCCTTGCCGACACCCGATGGTCCGGACACGATCACGAGGACCGCGCCTGGTGCACCGTCAGCGTGTAACGCCGAATCCGCGGCGTCCCGCACGGTCCCGCCCGATCCGTCAGTGGGCACGGTCACCTTGGCTCCACGCGCAACTGGGCCAATACCTGCTCCAGTTCGGGCGGGATCGGCGCCGTTGCCCGGATGAGTTCTCCGGTCGACGGCGAGGTCAACTCCAGCCGCCACGCGTGAAGGAACAGGCGCTCGAGGCCCTCGGGCCCGCGCGCGGAGGTCCCGGTGCCGTACACCCGGTCCCCGGCCACCGGGTGGCCGATGGCCTCGAGATGAACGCGGATCTGGTGTGTTCGACCGGTGACGAGATCGAGTTCCAGGAGCGTCCATGCCGCGAACCGCTCGGTCACCCGATAGCCGGTGGTGGCCGGCCGTCCGTCCGGAACCACCGCCATCCGGGTCCGATGCCGCGGATCTCGCCCGATGGGTGCCTCGATCCGACCGACCGCCGCGCCGACCGAGCCCTGAACCAGCGCGACATAGGTCTTCTTGATCCGCCGCGCCTTGAGTTGCGCCATGAGACTGTGCTGTGCCAGATCGGTCCGCGCGACCATGAGCAAGCCGCTCGTGTCGCGGTCCAGCCGATGCACGATGCCGGGCCGCCGCACGCCGGCGATCCCGCCAAATCCTTCCGGCCCGGCCCGGCCGAGCAGGGCGTTGACGAGCGTGCCGCTGTCGTGCCCGGGGGCGGGATGGACCACCAGCCCGGACGGCTTGTCCACGATCAGCAGATCCTCGTCCTCGTGGACGACCGTGACCGGGATCTCAGGCTGCGCAATGGGTGTCGCCGCTTCCGGCTCGGGGATCTCGAGTCGCAGGTTCGTGCCGGCCTCGGTCATCGAGTTCGCGCGAAGGGTTCGCTCGCTGATCGTCAGGCGACCAGCCGAGATCAGCTTCTGGACGTGGCTCCGCGAGAGTCCGGTGTGGTCCGTCACGAATCGATCGACGCGCGTTGGCCGAGCATCGGTCGGCACGTTGAGCACGTGGACACCGGGCGAACGGACGCCGTCCTCAGGCATCGCTACTCCCCGGTTCCGAGCCGCCCGCTTCGGATTCAGTGACGGACGCATCGGATTCAGCCACGGACGCATCGGTTTCGGCGCGCGAGTCGGCGCGCGAGTCGGCGCGCGAGCCGGCGAGTGATGGCCAGAGGGCCATGGCGAAGAGCAACAGGATCGCGGCGCTGATCGACGCATCGGCCAGGTTGAACGTGAAGAACCGCGTGCGACCGACGCCACCGTCCACGAAGTCGATCACGTAGCCCAGCCGAAATCGGTCGATGGCGTTGCCGATGGCACCACCCAGGAGCAGCCCGAGAGTCAGGGTCATGTACGGGCTTCGACCGGCCCGCGCGTGGAAGCCCACGAT
>JANMPD010000098.1:0-22928 GCA_031369685.1 Chloroflexota bacterium
GAGGCGTCGACGGGCTGGACGAGGAATTCCTGGTGCGTGTCGAGGGCCAAGTGGCGGTCGTGCCTTTCTCGTTTGGCGGCGCTGGGAGGCGGGGCGAACAAGAAGACCGGCGGGGACACTTGCCGGCAGACTGAATCTACCATCGCGCGGAGGACGGGCGCAAAGGATCGGCGCCCATAGGCCAAGCGTAGCCCACACTGACGGCGAT
The DNA here is from genome assembly GCA_031369685.1 of Chloroflexota bacterium. Lineage (GTDB taxonomy): Bacteria > Chloroflexota > Limnocylindria > Limnocylindrales > CSP1-4 > UBA5189. Next base: position 209 of record JANMPD010000098.1, read on the forward strand.
CGGCCCACCAACCGGGCATCCGCGTCCGAACTCACGCAGTAGGTCGTGTTACCGAGTTGACGAGCCCCTCGGTCGCAGCTACGCTCCACCGCGGATGACGGTCGGCGGAGGTGGCTGGCCGGAAAGGGATGGGAAATGATCGCGAGCGAGTTCGCCTTTCTGGCGCTCGGGCTCGTTCTGGGCGCGGCCAGCGGTGCCGCACTGGTCATTGTCCTGCGCAGCCGTCCGCCGGCCCCGGAAGTACGCGTGACGGTCAGTCATGATGCGGTTCCGCGCCGGGCGGCGACCCTCTCGTCGGATCCGTTCACCATGACGCCCACAGAGCCAGCCCGCGGAGGGCCCGCAGATCGGCGGCGCGTTGACCGGCCGGACGGATCATCCGACGAGTCCGAATCCAGCGAGAGCCGGGTGCGATCCGCGGCGGCCGCGGCCTCTCGTCCGGGGCTCATGGGCCGAACATCTGTTCCGTTCGGCCCAAGCGTGACCGCCCGAGCCGTGGTCTCGATCGAGCCGGAGCGCGACGCGGCACTCGATGCGCTCCGCACCCCGGGCGCTCGGGCGGCGGCGCGCATGTTCGGCCACGATTTGCCGAGCACCTCATCCGGCCCGGCGGGGCCGGCCTCACCGACCCCCCAGGTCACGGGTGGCTCAGTCGGCGTCGCCACGCACACGATGACCGAGCAACGGGCGGCGGCGCTCCCAGCGGCGCTCCCGGCGGCGGGACCTTCGGCGGGCCCTTTGGCGATCGCCATGGCTCCCACCGCCTCGGCGGCGGCGGCCAACGTGGCGCAGGCGGCGCCGGTCGCACTCGCAGCAACCACGCCAGCGGCCACGGCCGCAGCCGATCTCGAGCTCGATTCAATCGACCAGACGCCGGCACTGACCCGAATCCTGCGCGGAGATCACCTCGCGCTGCTCGGCGTGGCCGCGGCCCTGGCGTCCGGTGACGCTGTTGACCGACGGGCCTGGGAGGTCGCCATCCGCAGCGTCTCGGATGGGATCGTCGCGCGGACCATCGCCGCCGGCTGGCTGGATTTCCCGGGCGGCAACCCGTTCTGGGACACCTTCACAGTGCCCCAATGCCGCGATATCGCGGGTGCCCTGGCTGCCGACGGTCATCGCTTCGACGGCATCGACGGGTGGGCCGACAATCGAGTCCCGACCTATCGAGACCTGACGATCGCCGTCGCGGGTGCTGGCCTCGAGCCGCGCCGCATCCGGGCATGGCCGACCCAGGAGGAGATCGACGACCTCTATCTGGAGGTCACGGCAGCCCCGGACGCGTTCGTCGCGATGGAGGCCCCGAACCTGGATCTCGAAGAACTCCACGAATTGGTCGGCTTCGGCGACACGGATCGGGCCCTTGTCTGGGCCAACTGGGATCGCGTCCGCTCCGTTCTGACGTCGCCTCTCCCGTCCGACTGACGCACGGCCCGCCCGTCGGGCCCGCTGCGCTCTGAACTTGTCGAGATTTGAGCGATCTCAGGCGCGAGCGCCGTGACCGTCGGGGAGGACCTCGGTCTGCGCGGCTTCAGCGGTTGGGTCCTCGTCGATGACGATGACGCGCAGGGCTTCGGCGGCCTCCACGCCGATCGCCTGACCCTCCTCGCGAGCCCAGGCCCGGATGCGCGTCTCCATTTCGTCAGGGTGCTTGATCTGGCTGGCATGAGCACGCAGGGCATCGATCTTCCGGCCGATCGTGGCGGTCACGTCGACATGGACCGTGGCGTGATTCGACCAGAAGCAGTACAGCCGCCGGACGGCGTGCGGGGCGAGCCCATCACGCGCGAGCCACGGAAAAGCCATCGGATTCCGGGCGGCCGGGTAGACCGCATCGACCGCGGCCATCGCCGCCTCCCGGTGATCGGTGTGGTTGATGCCGCTTTCGTCATGGAACAGGGTCTCCGGATCCGTGGCCAGGACGGCATCGGGGCGGAAGATGCGGATCTCGCGAACGAGCAGCTCGCGCAGGGCGAGATCGTTGGCCAGGGCCCCATCGGGCTGGTGGAGGAACGAGACCCCCGCGTAACCGACGACCGCGGCGGCGGCTTGCTGCTCCGTTTCACGCGTCGCTGCCAGGACGAATGGGTCCATCGCGAAATCCTCGCCGCCCTGGTCGCCGCTCGTGCAGCACACCAGCCAGCCCTCAGAGCCCGCGTCGATCCACTTCGCGGCGGTGGCCGCCGGGCCGAAATCGGCGTCGTCGGGGTGGGCGACGATCAGCATAAAACGAGCCGGCCGCCACTCGTGCGGCTGCCCGATCGCGGCTGGTGCTGCGTCCTCCGCCATCGTGTTCAGGCGCCCGCTCCGGACCGTGGCGCTGGGCCTGCGGCGATGAACCCGTCAGGAAGGTCGGCGCGCAGCACGGGCGTCCTCCAGCGCGGCCAGCACCTCGGTCGCGTGACCGTCGGCTTTCACCTTCGGCCAGGTCCGGACGATCAGCCCATCGGGATCGACGAGGAAGGTGGAGCGCTGGATGCCGAGGAACTCCTTGCCATACAACGATCGGAGTCGCCACGCTCCGTAGGCCTCGGAGACGGCGTGATCTTCGTCCGACAGGAGGGTGAACGGAAGATCGAACTTGGCCCGGAACCGGGCATGGCTCGCGGCCCCGTCCGGGCTGATCCCCCATACCTGCGCCGAGCGGCTGCGGAGATCGGGGTCGATGTCCCGGAACTGGCACGACTCGATGGTGCAGCCGGGCGTGTCGTCCGCCGGGTAGAAGTAGACGATCGTCCAGCGATCGCGCTGCTCTGACAGCCGGTGAATCGCTCCTGTCTCATCCGGCAGGGCGATATCCGGGGCGCGATCCCCGGGCTCGGGCGGGCTCATGGGGCGAGCGTAGCAGGGACCTCGAGAACGAGGAGCCGCCCTCCTCGAATGGACACGGAGGCCCTCGGTTCGGTTCGAATGTTCGAGATCGTGAACGAGGATCCTGCCCGCAGGTTCGCATCAGCCAGGGGGAATCGGAGGCCCGTCGTGGTCACGCCGACGACATCCTCGAGGGGTACGAGGGACACGAGATCGCCTTCCCGTCCCGTCAGGTCGAGGTGCGAAATGTCGCCCGGCCCGGATGTCGCTGCCAGCAGCCTGATGCGTGCCGCTGGGTCGAGGATCTCGATCGCCACGTCGGCAGCCCGCGGATGGCCGAGGAGGAGCATGTTGACGAGGGCGTGATCCGGTCGGGGTCCACCAAGGACGCCGATCAGCGTGATCCGCGTGGCGCCACGGTCGAGAGCAGCGAGCAGCGCGAGTTCGGTGTCGGTCTGGTCCTTGTCCGTTGCCGCCACGGCCATCAGAACGCCCCGGCGCCGGAGGTCCTCGCGGCCGGCGTCACCGAGCGAGTCGCCATCGCCGACCCACAGGTCGATCGGCATGCCGAGCGCGTCGGCGAGGCGCGCCCCGCCGTCGGCTGCGATCACGAGCGAGACATCTCGATCCCAGTCCGGCCAGACCCGGTCCAGGTCGGTACGCGCGGGAGGCAGCCCATCGGCCAGGACGAGCGCACGCATCGGCGTGAGGATCAGACCCCGACCGGTTGGTCGAGGAATGTGGCCACCCACGCGGGAACTGATTCGGCGACCTCGGCGGCGCCGGCAGCCTCAAGCTCCTGCCGATCCCCGATGAGGGACACGATCCCGACGCCGCGGGCCCCGACGGCCTGGGCCATCCGCATGTCGTCCGGCGCGTCCCCGATGTACGTCACCAGACCGGGCTGGTCGCGGATCCCGAGCTGGCCCAGGGCGTGCAGGAGCGGTTCCGGGTGCGGCTTGGCGAACGGGATGTCCTCGCCACAGACCACCACGGAGAAATAGGCACCAAGGCCAGTGGCCGCAAGTTGGTGCTCGACAACCGGCCGATCCCCGGCCGTGACGATTCCGAGTTCGTAGCCGGTGCCGGCAAGCCGCTGGACTGCCGATTCGACGCCGGCAAAGGCACGGACCTCGGTCACGAGCGATCGGTATTCGGTGAGCCAGCGACCCCCGGCCTCCTCGACGTGTTCGGCGGGCACCCCGAGCCGTCGATACATGCTCCGCCAGTCCGGACTGTAGGCGGCGCGATAGGCGGCATCGTCGTAGGCGACGCCATACGAACCGAGGACCTCGGCGTTGGCCCTCGTGATCGCCGGCAGCGTGTCCACGAGCGTGCCGTCCCAGTCGAAGATCATGGCTCTCATCGGCCCGATCGTACCCGCGATCCTTCCGCCACATCCGTTCCGGGAGCTGCCGGTCCCGGTGCTAGACTCGCCGCCGTGCCTCCCGATGCGAACCACCCGGCCGTCCAGCGTGTCCTCGAGGCCGCCTCGCGCAAGGGCGTGACCATCGACGTGACCGTGTTCTCCGAGTCGACCCACACGGCCGAGGATGCGGCCCGCGCGGTCAACGTGGAGCTAGGGCAGATCGTGAAATCGCTCGTGTTCGTGACCGCCGGCGACGACGGTTCGCTGGAGCCGGTGATCTGCCTGGTATCCGGCACCAATCGCGTGGACCTGCCGGGCCTCGGTGCCGTTCTCGGGCGGTCAGATGTCCGGCGAGCGAGCGCCACCGAGGCCAATGACCTGACCGGATTCGTGATCGGCGGCATTCCGCCATTCGGCCATTCGCGGCGCGTCCGCGTGATCATGGACCCGGATCTTGGGCGGTTCCCCGTCGTCTGGGCCGCCGCAGGCCTTCCGCGCGCCGTGTTTCCGGTGCCCCCGGCAACCCTGCGGATGCTGGCCGATGCGGTGGTCGCGCCGATGACCGAGGTCCCGTCCGGCACGTCCGGCGCACTCGGTCCGCACGCGGACCCGCAGGCCCCGGCATGACGACGGCCCGCGACGCGGGCCGACCGGCGGACCCGCACGACGCGACCCTGACCTACCCCGGCGGCCTGCGGGCTCGGTGGCGATGGGCCGGCACGGGGCAGGCGGCTGCGGTATTCGCACTCTCGGAAGCCGGCGGAACCCTGGTCGATCTCGGATCGATCGTGGCGGACGACCCCGACACCCGATGTCGGGCGGAACTCCGCATCGATGGCCCGGCTGGCTCATGGTCGGCCCGTTTCGCGTCGACCCTCAACGACACGCCTGACGCCGTCCTCTGGGACACTTCCGGCCTGCTGGTCATCAAATATGGGTTCCATGCCTATGGGCTCGATGCCCGGACCGGAACGCTGGCCTGGTCCCACCGATCCGCAACCCCCATCCTTGCCGTGCTTGCCTCATCTCGGCTGCGGCACGTCCTGGTCCAGTCCGAGCTCGAGACCTTTGCCCTGGATCCAGATGGCACGGTCGCATGGAGGATCACCCACTCGGATGTCGTCACGGCAGCCGAGCTCGTCGGCGGGCGCCTGGTGCTGACCAGCTACAGCGGCCTCATGAACGCCCTCGATCCGGCGACGGGGCGACCGGCTGGCTGATCATCTGCCGCTCGTCCTGCGCTCGACGGCTGCCGTCCCCATTGATCCATGGCGCTCATCGGCCGATCATCCACGACACACCGGATTCTCGCGAAACCCCTGTCCCAATGTGGACGGTCGGTGGACAACTGGTCCGAAGGTGCGGAACTTCGTGGATAGATGCGGTTGACGGTGCAACGGGTCCGCCCGTAGCGTTCAAGGCAGCCCGGAGGGGCTGAGCGACACTAACGGCCGCGATCGCATCAAGGTCCATGTGTCGGGTAGGTTCCTCCGGGCCTTTCCATGCTCGCGGGATATCATCCGGCCCGTGGACGGACTGCTCGTGATCCTCGCCGGAGTTGCTGCCGTGGGCGGTGCCGTCCAGATACTCCGAGCCTTTGGTCCGCGGTTTCGCATCGGTCGACTCCTGGCCTCCGCCCCAATCGTCTCGGTCGGCGAGGCCGCCGTGCTCGCCGGCTCGGACGGGCCGGCCTACGTGCGCGTTGCGGGTCGGATCGACAGCGAAACCGACTTTGAGGATGCCGACCATCGGCCGCTGGTCTATCGGCGCACCCGTTTCCAGGCCCGCAGCGCCGGGCGCTGGACGGACTTCGACGTGGTCGTGGAATCCGTGCCGTTCGAGATCAACGAGGGACTCGATCACATTCATGTCGACATGGCGGATCTCGATGCCGGGCTGATCGTCGTCCCACGCGAGACCATCGGGGTCGTCGGCGACCTCGGCGACCGTGCCCCCGAGACCTTGGCGCCCGCTCTCCCGGCGCGCGTCGTCGTCGAACAGGTGTCGAGCGTCGAGCATGCCGTGGTGGTCGGCGTACCGAAGCTCGGCCCGGACGGTCAGGCTCGCCTGACTGCCGGCCCGGGCAAGCCACTGATCCTGAGTACGCTGGAGCAACCGGAGGCCATGCGGATCCTGGCTGGCGGCGAGACCGCACGGCCACGGATCGCGGCGGCCCTCCTCGTGCTCGCGGCCGCCCTCATCGTGACGGGCCTCGTCATGCTTGCCCTCCCCGGAAGTGCATTCGCCGCCTCGCCGACGCCGACCGGCCTGATCGGATCGGATACCCGATCGTCCGGCCAGGGTGCCGGTCTCGTCGGGGCACCTTTGGCCGCCATCGCGGGGGTCATCGGTATCGGACTCGCGGCCATGCTCGGAACGCTGCTGTTCGTCCGCCTGACGCGTGGGAGAAGCGGGCCCGGCACCGACCGCTGACCTACGGACCCGGAACACAATGACGATGGTCCTATTGTAAGGATCTGTGTAGTTACTAGAGTTGGCACCGAACTTCACAAATCCTCCGGGGGCTCGGTGACCGAAAGCGCGCTGCTGCATCCGCATCCGATCGACGCGACGTTGACCGTGGCTCGAGCAGCCCGCGTCCTCGGCGTCCATCCGAACACCGTGCGCGCCTGGAGTGACGCCGGTCGCCTCCGCTACTACCGGATCAACCCACGCGGCGATCGCCGCTACCGCATCGGTGATCTCAATCGATTCATGGCCGGAGCCGTCGCCGGGCCCAGCGCGGATTCGGCGAACGGGCGGGGCGGGCGCGGCCGGCGCGGCGGTTTGACCAGCGACCCGCGGCTGCAGGTCGCGCTGGCAGACATCGAGGTCAGTCATGACGAACCGGCCTTGACGAAAGCGACCGCAGCCGAAGACCAGGCTCGAGAAACGCAGGCTGGCCTGGCGGTCCTGGCCGATCTCGGACGTCTGGGGGCCTCGATCGCCGGCGACGCGCCGGATCCTGAGGCGCTGCTCGGGACGGCCACCCGATCGATCAGGGAGGGCTTCGGCTTCCGGCATGTCTCCGTATGGCGTCGCAACGGCCATCGACTCGAGCCGGTCGGGCTGTCCGGGCCGACCGGCATTCGGCGAGCCGACGTCGATGATCGGTCCGGGATCCTTGGCGATGCGCTCCAATATCCCGGCACCGTCGCCGAAGCCATGACCAATGATCGCGACGGGCCGGCGGCTCCCGGGATCGGTGGAAGACGCATGGCCTGCTCCATTCCCGGTGGGAACGGCGTATGGGGTGTGATCCTGGTCATCGCGGCCGACGATGCCGAGACGACGCCCACGACCCGCGACCTGCTCGTCGGGATGGCCGACGTGCTCGGATCAATGCTGCGGATCGCGTCGGCCTCCTCGGCGCTCGAGCAACGCGTTCACTGGGCCGAGGCGATTGGCCGCGTCGCAGGCGACATCGGAAGCCGGTTCGACTCGGACCAGCTCCAGGCTCGCCTCGTCGACCATGCCATGACGATGTTCGACGGCGATCGCGGGGCGGTCTTCCTCTTCCGCCAGGACGGGTCGCGCGAGACGGTCGCATCGCGCGGTCTGTCGGCGGCGTATCTCGAGGCCATGGGTCCCGGTGAGCTCGGCGGACTGACGAGGGCCGCCATCGAGGCGGGGCGACCGGCATTCGCGACCGGGTTCCGGGATGATGCTCGCGCCGCCAACGTGCGATCGAACGTGGTCCAGGAGGGCTACGACACGATCTGTGTCGCTCCGCTCATCGACGTTGAAACGTCGGAGTGTATCGGCAGCCTGAACGTCTATCACGATCGCCGGCACGCTTGGACGGCCGACGAACTCGACGCCCTTGCTCGGCTCGCCATCCAGGCGAGCGTGGCCCTCCGAAGCGCGCGCACCTATGCCCAGCTTGCGACCTGGGCCGCCCAACTGCAGTCGATCCAGCAACTCGGCACTCGGCTCAACCGGCTGTCGGACGCGCGGGCGATCGGGAACGCGATCGCGACGGAGCTGCGCGATGTCATCGACTATCACAACGTGCGCGTCTATCGCCAGGTCGGCGACGACCTGATCCCGGTCGCTGCGCAGGGCGAAGGTGCGTATCTTGACGAGACCGAGGACCAGCTGCGCGTCAAGGTCGGCATGGGAATCACCGGCTGGGTGGCCGCCCATCGCGTCGCCGAGAATCTGCGCGACGCGGCCGCGGATCCTCGAGCGGAGACGATCCCCGGAACGACCAGTGAGGTCGATGAATCCATGCTCCTCGCCCCGATGGTGTTCGAGGACGAAGTCCTCGGGGTCCTCGTGCTGTCCAAGCTCGGCCTGAACAAGTTCAGCGACGACGACCTTCGCCTGCTGGTCATCTATGCGAGTTTCGCAGCCCAGGCGATGGCCCACGCGGATGCAACCCAACGTTTGCAGCGCCAACTTCAGAGCCGCAGAGATCTGCTCGAGATCACGGAGACGATCCTGAGCACCCTCGATACATCAACGGTCCTCGAGTCCGTGGCCGATCGCCTCGGGGAACTCGTCGGTTCGGACAACATCTGGATCGAGTTGGTCGAAGAGGATGGGGTGGGCCTGGTTCCGGTGATCGCACGCGGTCTCAGTGCGGCGGACTATCTCGAGCCCTTCCTGCCCGGCGAGAGCGGTATCGCCACCTGGGTCATGGACCACAACGCCCCCGTCCTCTTGCCCGACCAGTTCGATGACGACCGCGTGTTCGTCGGCCCGGGAGGGCGGGTCCACGGGGGCCTGATCTGCGTCCCGTTGCGAGGACTTAGTGGCGCGATCGGCGTCCTCTCGATCGAGCGCCTCGGCGAAGGCGGGTCCTTCAGCGACGAAGAGTTTGAATTGGTGCAGCTGTTTGCTGCCCAGGTCTCGATTGCCGTTCAGAACGCCCGAGCCCACGGCGCCATCACGCGCCAGGCCGAGACCGACGACCTCACCGGTCTTCGAAATCATCGAAGTTTTCGCCACGAGCTCAGCAAGGCCGTGGCCCTCGGGGAGCCGTTCAGCCTGGTGATGATCGACCTCGACCGATTCAAGCTTGTCAACGACTCGTTCGGGCACGAGGCGGGCAATGCATTTCTGCGAGCCATTGCGACCGCGATCGTCGACGCGAGCCGCGACACGGACCTTGCCTTCCGATACGGCGGCGACGAATTCGTGGTCCTCCTGCCGCGGACCGATGCCACCCACGTCGGGCCGGTCGCTGACCGGATCCGTGGCGCGTTTGCCAACGTGACGGGTCCGACCGCGGAGATGCGCAGCAAGGGTGTCCATGTCGAGGCGTCGGCGGGTGTCGCGACCTACCCGAAGGACGGGGCGACGCCGGACGCCATCCTGCTCGCCGCAGACCGAGCCTGCTTCATGGTCAAGCGCGATGGCGGCGGCCGGGTTGCGACGGCTGAAGAGGGCCTGGCGCTGGCCGATGTCTTCACGCTCCAGATCCCGACCCCGATCGACACAGGATCGTAGGCCGGCGCGTGCCGCATGGACGCACGGCCCGCACCTGCCACGTGCAGACGTAACCGGACGATGAACGGTCGCGTCACACTGCGCGCATGACCGAGCCGTACGAACCAGGACCACGCCCGTCGAGTCCTCGCACGCGCAATGTCCTCGCCACCCCGATCGGTGCCGGTGTCCTGGCCTTGGTCGTGGTAGCCCTCGTTGCGCTCATCATCGTCGCCACGGGAAGGGCGCCGAGTCCATCAGCTTCTCCGTTGCCGACCTGTGGGGCGCCGGGAACCTCGAACCCGTGCTCATCCGGGACGCCCGCGGCGCCGACACCCACGCCCAGCGACGCGGTCTCGCCCAGTCCGTCCTTCGTTCGGCCGACGCCGACACCGGCACCGACGTTCATGTCGTACGTTGTCCGGCCGGGCGACACGCTGACATCGATAGCCCGGAACTTCCGCACGAGCCCGCGCAGCCTTGCCTGGTGGAACCGTGGCACCTACCCGACCCTCGACCCTGAGTCCGAGGCGTACGTCCCGAACCATATCGAGCCGGGCTGGACGCTGACGCTTATTCCGGGCGTCATCGTGGACGACGCGAATCCCCCATCGGCGAGCCCCGGAAGTTCCGGGCCCCTGCCGACGCCGACCCCGGCCCCGAGCGGCTCGCCCGGCAGTTTGGGCCTGACCCGGTGACCTTGACCACGGTGCTCGGGAGCTAGAGCCGGGGAGGCGGACCCGACCTGCACCTCAGACGCCGGCGTCCGCTGGTGGTGGCCAGGCCTTGGCGAATCGCTCCAGGACGACTGGCGTCGCGTCCGCGACGGCCTGGCCGACGGAGGCGAAGTACCACTCGTGGCCGCGCCGCCAGTCGGCGAGGGTTCGGTCTCCCTCGCCTTCGTCCCAGGCAAACGCCTCGTCCACGTCGCCAAAGGGGCGGATCTCCACGGAGGTCGTCCGGATGATGCACAGCGGCCGACCGTCGCCGTCGAGGATCACCGAGTGGTCGCCAACGCGTGGCATCGGCTCAGCGTTCGGGCCGTAGTCGGACGCCAGCGAGGTCGTGGCCCGCTTCGGCCCGTCCCGCACGAGGAGACCAAGGTCGGTCATCAGCTCCGGCTTGTCGTCGTCGCCGAACCCCCATGCGGTGTACGAGGCGCCGGTTCCCGTGACCGCGACGAACGCCGCCCAGAAGTCGGCGACGGCGTCCGTCAAAGACGGCCCGCAGCGAGCGTCAATAGCGGTGGAAAGACCCACAATTTCGTCAGCCCGAGCACCGACGCGACGGTGATCGCGACGAAGATCGTGAGAGCCAACACGAGGACGCCTCGGTCGGATCGGTCGAAGCGGAGCTCCCGGAGCCAGGTCCGAGGCCCGGTGCCGAAGCCCCGCAGGTCCATCGCGTCGATCGTATCCTCGGCACCGACAATGGCATTCATCGTCAAAGGGACGATCAGGGGCACGGTGCGACGGATCCGGGCCACTGGTCCGCCCTTGCCTCGATCCCACTCGTAGCCACGCACCCGTTGGGCGTCAATCGTTTCACGCAGGTCGCTCGCGAGCGATGGTACGAAGCGGTAGGTGAGGTCGACGCCAAACGCGAACTTCTCCGGAATCCGGAGACGAGCCAGGGCTGGCCCGAGGTCTCCCGGTGCGATGGCGTAGGCGACGGGGAAGCCGATCGTGATGAAGGTCAGGAACCGGAGCAGCTGCGTGGCGCCGTAACTCAACGATTCGGCCGAAATCGGCGTCCCGATGAGCGGCAGGTAGAAGAGTGGGTGGAGATCGGACTGATCGAAGTTGCCAATCTCACCCCCGGTCAGGATCGTGTTCACCAGAACCAGGATCGAAACAAAGGCGATGGCAAAGGCCCACTGGCGGCGGACCAACCGAAATGGGATGCGCGCCGTCCGGTAGTAGACCTGGGCAAGGGCGAAGAGCACGGCGACGATCCGGATGTCCCAGATCTGGATCACGGTGGCGGCCGCAAGGACCCCGACCACGATCGGGATGCGAGGGTCGCGGCTGCCGAGCCACGACCCTCGTCCCAGGTAGCGCGGGGTGGAGATCACCTCGCGGTCATGTCAGAGGGCCGTCAGCGGCCCATCGACTCCTTCAACGGTTCCCAGGCCAATACCAGAACCGGAACGAGGATCACCGAGGCGATGAGATCCGGAACCAGCGCCCAGAGATAGCTGCCCGTCAGGGCAGTGTTGAAGTCGTTGCCGAACACGACGATGTCGGAAAAGACGAACAAGAGTCCAACCGCCGTAGCGACGGCCGCGACGATCGCGGGTCCGACGATCTTGCCGCCCATCTTGGCCATTGAGCCGGCGGCGAGCACCCCGGCGATCAGGCCCACCAGGCCGTTGGCGATGCTCCAGTTCCACGCGGTCAGAAGGCCATACCCGCTGATCTGGTCGGCAATGGCGTTGCCAACCAGACCCGTGAACAGGCCGACGACGGGTCCGAAAGCGTAGCCAAAGAACGGAACGATGGCGAACGCCGGTCGGATCGATACGTTGTTCGATCCGGGAATGACGAAGCTGAAGAACGCCAGCACGCCGTAGAGCGCGGCGCCGATGGCCGCGTAGACGATGACGCGTGAGTCGACGCCCCACATGGAGCGCGGCATTGACATCGAGGACATCCGATCCCTCCTTGGATGATCTCAGGGTGGTGGTGGTGAACGGTCAGCCAGCGGCGACGGCCGATCCTCCTTCCTCCTGCAACGTAGCGTCGCCCTCCGAAAGCATTCCGGCGGCGAGCGTCTCGGCGTCGAGGAACCCGCGCTCACCGGCTCGCCAACGGGCATTGGCGCGCATGAGTGAAGTCGGGCGCAGATTGCACGCGATCCAGCGATCGACGTCCTCAACCACGAGCCCGGGCGGGCCGTCTGCGACGACCTGACCGTCTCTGAACAGCAGGATACGGTCTGCGTGCGTCAATGCAAGGTCTACGTCGTGCGTGACGAGATAGATCGATTCGAGGCCCGGGATCGCCATGACCTCGCGCATGAAGCGTCGCGCCGTTCGGTGATCCTGTCCTGCCGAGGGCTCGTCGAGGATCAGGGTGGGAGGCTCGAGGCTCAGGGCAATCGCGAGCGCGAGGCGCTTCTGCTGTCCGAATGACAGGGTGAGCGGCGGGCGATCCAGAATGTCTTCGAGCGCATCGAGCGACGTTCGCTCGAGCGCAGCAGACACGATGGCGTCGAACTTGGCTGGGTCCCGGCCGAGGTTCCGCGGGCCGAACGTCAGTTCCTCGCGCACGGTGCGTGCGAACAGCATCTGGCTGGGGCTCTGGAAGACGTAACCGAACGTCGAGGCAAGCTGCGCGACCGTGCGATTCGTGATCGGGTCGCCATCGACCTGGATCGACCCGGCAGTCGTCTTGAGAAGACGCATCGCGGCCCGGAAGAGCGTGGTCTTGCCGGACCCGTTCGGGCCGAGTACGGCCACGATCTCGCGGCGCCCGAGACGGGCGTCGATCCCATGAAGGATCTCACGATCACCGTATCCGGCCCGGACGGCCTCGAAGGCCAGGCGTGGAGTGGCCAGCGGGTCGCTCAGTGGCAAAGTGGGTCGCATTCTGGCGCCGTCGGCCGCCGCTCGGCCAATGTTGGAGTCGCTCCGCAGGCGCTCGAGGACCACCTCGAACGGCAGTTTCACGGCATCCGGATCGGCGACCTTGAGGAACCCGGCAACATCGCCGAGATAGCGAGTCTCGCCCTCCTCGAGATACAGGACGCGATCCGGACGCAGGTCGAGAGCCTCCTCCACGCGGTGCTCGACGATGACGATCGCGTGGCCTTCGTCGGCCAGGGTTCGGAGGATGCCGAGCAGGCGGGCAGCGCTCGCCGGGTCGAGGTTGGCCAGCGGTTCATCAACGACATACAGGCGGGGCTCGAGCATGAGGATGCCGCCCATGGCCAGCAGCTGGCGTTCGCCGCCCGACAGCGCGGCCGTCTCGCGACCCAACAGGTTCTGGATTCCCGCGCGCTCGGCAACGGCCGCGATCCGGCTCCGGATCTCGGTGCGGTCCGTGCCGAGGTTCTCCGGCCCGAACGCGAGTTCCGCCTCAACCGTGGCACCCACGATTTGCTTGGCCGGGTCCTGGAGGACGGTGCCGATCTTCGCGGCGAGATCGCGAAGGCGCAGTTCCGTGGTGAGGAGCCCATCGATCCTGACCGTGCCGGCCAGTTCCCCCGGGTAGGCGTGCGGGATCAGGCCGTTGATCGCCCGGATGAGTGTGCTCTTGCCGCAGCCCGAGGGTCCGGCAACGAGGAGGACCTCGCCCGCCTCCACGATCAGGTTGATGTCCCGGATCGCCGGTTCCGATGCCCGTCGATACCGGAACGTCAGGTTGTCGATTCGGACGACTGGTTCAGCCATGGCGGGCGGCGGAGATCAGGCGGGCCGAACGCGGACGGGCCGGTCCACGGACAGGTGCAGGCGCTGCGCCGCATTGCCCTGGTTGTCGGCGAGCGAGAGCTGCCCCTCAGAATCCTCCATCAGCAGTGACGCACCGAGGGGCACCCGCCCAAAGGTCCGCTCCCAGATGGTCGATTCGGTGATCGCCGGTTCGCCGGCGTGGGCCGGGAACTCGAGCACGACCTGCCGTCCAGGTTCGAGGGCGCCGATGGCCGATTCGAGATCCGCCGGAGACCCCGCAAACGTGACGTTGCCGTAGATCATCACCTGGACGATCTCGGTCTCCAATACGCCGTCCCGAATCCGTGCCTGCGGGCGGGCGAGCCGAACCAGCGCCTCGATGTCCACCTCGCGGCCGACGGATGTGATCGGCGTGCCCATGGCGAGATGCGCGGCCATCGGGGCGAAAATGTCCCGGCCGTGGAAGCTCGACGTGACGACGGGCCGCATCAGCGCAGCGTTCTCGAGGGCGTGGGCACGGACCACGCCACCCAGCTTCTCGGCGGCTGACATGAGGAGCCCGTTGTCCGGCCCCACCAGGATGTCGCCTCGCCCCACCTCGAGCGCGACGCCGAGCCGCTCGGTGCCGACGCCCGGATCGACGACCGCTACGTGCACGCCGATCGGCATGTGCGGGAGCGCGAACACGAGGGTCGCGGCCCCGTCCCGGATCGAGAACCGCGGGATCTGGTGGTTGATGTCGATGATCAGGGCATCCGGCGCGATCTGGTACATCACTCCGCGGCACACTGCCGGTGCCGCGGGCCCGAAATCCGTCGCGAACGTGATCACGGGACGGGTCATCGCGGAACTCATGCCGGACGGATCCGGATAGGCCGCTCGATCTCGACACCCAGCAGGTCGGCGGCACTCCCCTGGTTGACGGCAATTGCCAGATGGCCGAATGAATTCGGATAGATCAGCAACGTCCCGATCGGGCGCTCCCCGAAGGTCCGGCTCCAGGGCACCGTCGCCTCGACCATCGCCGTCCCGTCGTGAGCCGGGAATTCGAGGAGCAGCGACCTGCCCGACACGAGCGGGCCGATCGCCGCCTCCAGATTGGCCGGAAAGCCGGCCAGTCGAACGTTGCCGAACGAATCCACGAACAGCACCGTGGTCTCGAGCACGCCGTGGCCGACCACCGGCGTCGGGAAGTCAAGCGGGACGAGCTCGTCCAGGTCGATCGTCCGACCGACCGATTCGAATGGACGGCCGGCGGCCAGGTGGGCGCCCACGGGCGCGAAGATGTCTCTGCCATGGAATGTCGAGGTCAGCGTGGCCAGCATCAGGTCCCGGTTTTCGAGGATGCGCGCCTCCGTTGCGCCGCCGAGGATCGCCGCGGCGGGCATCAGGACGCCATTATCGGGCCCGACCAGGACATCGCCGCGGGCAGTCCGGATGGCAATCCCATGACGATCCGTGCCCACGCCCGGGTCGACCACGACGACGTGGACACCTACCGGCATCCACTGGACCGCAGTCCAGAGGAGGTAGGCACCGTCCCGAATTGCGTACTTCCGAACGCTGTGGCTGATATCGACGATCTGGGCATCGCGGGCAATCGAAAGCATCACGCCGCGGCAGATCGCGGGCGCCGATTCGGGACCGAAATCGGTCAGGAAGGTGATGACTGGACGCTTCATCGTTGGGCGATGGTACCGAACAAGCGCGAATCCAAGAGCGGCGCCCGGAGGAGGTGGGCGCCGCTCTTGAGGCATCCGGGCCGGGAAGGAGGCCCCGCCCGGATAGGTGGTGGTTGTCCGGGTCAGCCCTCGGGGGCTGCCTCCGTCCGCTCGTAGCCGTCATCGGCGCCGACTCGGCCGGTCCGGCACAGTTCCCGGAGGAAGAGCAGGCGGTCGATGTCGGCAAGGCGCCACGGGTGCCCGGCTGCGATATGGATCCCGCTCAGGAAGGCCGTGAGGTTCGCGGCCTCGCCCGGGTTCAGGCCACGGAGGAGCAACCCGCGGTAGGTATCCCGAGTGGCCGATCCATTGCCAAGACCAGGTGATGCCATGACGTCCGCGGTGCTCCGGATTCTTCCGCCCGAGCCGGCTCTGGGCCGGGTCTGGTTCGGTGCAGTCATGGTCGTTGCGGGGCGGGATGATGACGATCGCCCGACAGTCCCATTGCGGACCGGTACTTGCGACTCAGGCTCCGGGTATCCTCCAATCGAGGAGGCGTGATGGCCGGAACCAGCGACGAATCCGAAACCACCACGAAGCGCGACCGCGTTGCGCGGCTCGCACGCGTGGCCAACCTCCTGAAGCACAACCCCGAAGGCATGCGGGCCGAGGACATCGGGATCCGGCTCGGGATCTCCAAGCGAACCGCGTATCGGGACCTCGTTGCCCTCGAAGGCGAACTCCAGATGCCTACCTGGTCGGATGGCGGCCGCTGGGGGATGCTCGACAGTTCGTTCCTGCCGCCTCTCAAGCTGACCACGTCGGAGGCGATGGCCGTGTTCCTGGCCACCCGACTCATGGTTCGCTATGCCGACAAGTACGATCCGGACCTCGCCTCGGCGTTCGAGAAGCTGGCCGAGGGCCTGCCGGGCCCCTTGACGGAGCACGTCGCCAGATCCCTCGATGTCCTCCAGCGCGCCTCCCGGGCGCCGGATTTCGTCGACCACGTGCACACGCTGACGCGCGCCTGGGCCGAGCGTCGGGTCGTGGAAATCGCCTACGCGCCAGCCGCGTACGAGGGACGTCCGGCGGAGGTCCGGAGGGCCACGGTCCGACCCTATCTCATCGAGCCTTCGACCCAGACTCACGCGCTCTATCTCATCGGGTTCGATGAGGGCCGTCAGGGACTTCGGACCTTCAAGATCGAGCGGATCCGATCCGTGACGGTTACGCCGATAGCGTTCGAGCCACCGGAGGCGGGATCGGTCGAGCGCCTGATGCGCGGTGCGTGGGACATCATCGCGGATCAGCCTGCTACATCGGTCGTCGTCCGATTCTCGGCCGCCGTCGCCGGCCGCGTGGCCGAGACGGTCTGGCATCCGAGCCAGGTCTTCGAGGCCCAGCCTGATGGGACCCTGATCTGGCGGGCAACCGTTTCCGGCTCGATCGAGGTGCGCCTCTGGATCCTGTCCTGGGGCGCCGACGCCACGGTCATCGAGCCTCCGGCGTTGCGCTCGGACATCGCCGCGACGCTGCGCCGGGCCGGGGCGAACTACCCGGACTGACAGGTTCGCCGGCGCCCTTGCAAGGCGCTTCGATGGATCCGGTCCACGTGGCCACCGGTCCCGTGGGAGCGCATCAGACCACGCCGGAGTACCCTTCACCGACATGCGACGACGTGCCCTCGCCTCGCGGTCGCTCCCCCGTGCTCTGATCCTGGCGGTCATGGTGAGTGCCATCCTGTCCACCGGACTCGTCCCGATTCACCGCGCCGAGCCCGTTCGAGCGGGCACGGCGGAGACGATGGAATCGGCACTCCTGGGCTGGATCAACAATGCCCGGGCGTCGCGCGGCCTCGGCAAACTCCGCGCGAGCGCAGCGCTCACGGACCTCGCCGGCGACCGCGTCGCGGTGCTCGCCGCCAAGAACCAGCTGTCGCACACACTGCCGGGCTGCCTGACCTGTCAGCTCAACGACCGGAGCATCGCCTGGAACCTTGAGGGCGAGGTCCTCGCCACCAATACCTGGGCCTGGGGCCTCGAATCAGCACGCGTGGCCTTCGATGGGTGGAAGGGCAGCCCATCCCACTGGGCCATCCTGATGAGCGCGAAATTGGACACGATCGGCATCGGCGTGGCGGATTCGAGTACCGGGGCCACGTATGCCGGCGCGGTCCTGATCGACGCCCCGGGCTCCGTCGGGACGGTCCCGAAGCCGAAGCCCGCACCGACGGTCCAGACGGCCGCGGCCCCCGACCCGACTCCGATCCCCGAGCCCGACGAATGCCGGGCCCGACGACACCCGTGATCCCCATCCCGCTGTGATCGTGGGCCGACACCCGTTTTCGGCGGTCAATCTCATCAGCGACCCGATCCACGGCTATGTCGAGCTCACCAAGCGCCTCGGAGCCGACGAGGCCGGGGCGATCGGCCTGCCCATCGAGGACGCCGCCGAGGACGATCTCCTCGACACGGCCTGGGTCCAGCGGCTGCGCCGGATCAGCCAGCTCCAGAGCGCGCGGTGGGTCTTTCCGACCGCCGAGCATTCCCGGTTCACGCATGGCCTGGGCGTCATGCACGAGGCGGGCATCTGGGCTCGAGCCCTCTATCCGTCACTCCG
The DNA here is from genome assembly GCA_031369685.1 of Chloroflexota bacterium. GTDB lineage: Bacteria > Chloroflexota > Limnocylindria > Limnocylindrales > CSP1-4 > UBA5189. The sequence continues at coordinate 18,495 of JANMPD010000098.1, forward strand.
ATCGGCGCTGGCCGAAACCTCAGCCGGGTCGCGCGCCCAGGAACCCGCCGATTCCGTGCCATCCGAGGGTCTCGTGGTCGAGACGCTTCGCATGGCCGGTCTCCTCCATGACGTCGGGCATGGCCCGTTCGCGCACTACTTCGATGATCAGGTGCTGTCCGGGTTTCCCGCACCCGCTGACGCCCGCCGACCAGGCGTCAAATCACTGTCCCACGAGGATCTCAGCCAGCTGATCATCGAGAAGGAACTCGGACCGGTGATCGGCGCCCTGCGGCGGGCGCCCGGCAACGCCCCTGAGCGCGATGCTTTCGCGGATGGCGAGTCGATCGACCCCCGGTGGGTGTCGTTCCTCGTGTCCAAGCCCGCCCTGGACGATCCCGCGATGCCTCGTTGGGTGCAGCTCCTCCAGCCGCTGTTGTCGGGCGTCTTCACCGTTGACAACCTCGACTACGTCCGTCGAGATGCCTTCTTCACGGGCGTCCACGTGGGCATCGATGTCGAACGCCTGCGGCGGTACGCCTACATGCGCTCGACGGGCCTGACGCTCTACGAATCCGGCGTGCCGGCGCTCGAGGGATTCCTCGGTGCGCGCCTGCTGCTGTACCAGCAGGTCTACTTCCACCGCACCGTGCGCGCCATCGACCTCGACCTCGGACTCGTCTTTGCCCCTTCGATCCGGGCGCTGTTCGGCGATCGATCGCCGGTCGAGCAACTGGCCGGCTACGCGGACCTCGACGAATACGCCCTGCTCCACCAGGCCGCGCGATGGTCCCGCGGCGAGGACATCGCGCCACTCGGTTCGTCGACCCCCGGCGACGGCCGCGTGGAACAGATCGTGGCCGATGGATGGCGTGGGATCCTCCTGCGGCGGCCACGCTGGCACATGGATGCGGAGGTCCGCGCCGAGTATGAGGGCGGCGCCTTTCCGCAGGACGTGGTGGACTCGCTCGGGGCGGCTGCTGCGGGCTCCGTCGCGATCGATCTTGCGGCGGTGGACGCTCGGCTCCCGGATGTCGACGCGGCACGGAAGCTCACCGTGGAGCGCCGGGACGGGTCACACCCGGCTCTGTCCGTGGCGTTGCCCAGGATCCCCGGCTACGCCCTCGTGGCGCGTCGTTATCGACGGGCCCGCTGACGGGCGTCACTTGATGCCGGCGTCCTCGGGCGGTGGGAGCACGAGGAGCGGATCGATCCGGGCAAGTTCCGCGGTCGGCAGGAGCATGTGCGCCGACACGATCGGATCGATGTCCATCGTCGTCGCGGCATACGGGCTGAATAGCCCGTAGTGGAGATGGCAGCCGCTGGCGTTGCCCGTCCTGCCCTCCGTCCCGAGGAAGTCGCCCGCGGCCACGACATCGCCGACGGCGACCGCGACGTACCGGAGGTGGGCGTACATGCTCCGATAGCCGTTGCCATCGTCGATCACGACGACGTTGGGCAGGGTGAACCACAGGTGCTTCGCATCGAGCCGGGCGGTGTAGGCGGTCAAGTCGCCGACCCAGCCCATGTACGCGTCGAAGTGCCGACCCGCGGCGAGTACGGTGCCGCCGTGCGCCGCCGTGATCCGATCGCCGCAGAAGGTCGCGAGGTCGAGGCCATCGTGGAACGGCTTGCCGTCGACCATCCGGGAACCGGAGGTGGCCGCACCGAATGGTTGGGTGAGGCGCGCATTCAGGATGGGCCACTGATACCCGCTCAAGGAGCTGGGCAGCGGCGCCTGACGGGCAGCCGGAGCGGATCGATCGCCGGCCGGATCGGGCAGTGGCATGTGACCGAGCAACCCACCTGTGCCCTGGCTTCCCGTCCCGTCCACGCTCGTGCCGCTCGACGGCCCCGATGACGGTTCGGCCGTGACGGCCACGCCCAGGATCTGCTGCTGCGGGGCCGTGCTACCGATGAGTGGGGCTGTCAGCAGGACTGCGACCCCGGCCAGAACTGCCGCCGACAAGCGCCGTGAGCGGGCGCCGCGGCGGCGTGGGTTGGACCGGCGATCCGTCAGCACCAGCGGATCTTCGCGGTGCGGCCGGTCAACATGCAAATCGCGAGTTCCGGATGGCTCGCGGGCAGAGTTCCGGGCCCGGCGGTTCGGGGCCGGTCAGGCTGATGGCCCCGGTGCGAACGGGGACCTCGGGTACACTCCACCGCACGCGCCCGTAGCTCAGTGGATCAGAGCATCTGACTTCGGATCAGAGGGTCGGGGGTTCGAATCCCTCCGGGCGCGCCAGCAGTCTACGCGCGGGCCATGGCCCCACAGCCAAGCCGGGTCGATCGATTCGCCGCGGGCGAACTCAGTAGACCTCGTCGTGGGTCCCGAGTGCGACGAGGAAGCAGGCGTCGCCGTCCCAGCGGAACAGCACCCGCAGGTCATCGTCGACGCGAAACGCCCAGTAGTCGCCGAGGTCACCTTTGAGCTTGTGCGTTCGAAGCAGGGGATCATTCGGATCAGCGGCGAAGCGCCGGAGGACCGCCCGGAGGAGCTCGTCCCGTGGGGGTTTCAGCTTGCGCGCCCGCCGGAGGAACCGGGTGGACGCGGTGATTCGCACGCGCAGGTCTCGTAGTCAGCCGCGAAGGTCGACCAGGAGCGCGTCCATGTCCGGGTAGGCCGTTGAGTCACCCACTGCGTACTCGGCTTCCGCTTCCCGGACCTCGCGCAGGAAGAGCGCACGACGCGCCGCTCGAAGCTCCTCGCGCTCGGCCTCATACCGCCTGGCATCGATGATGTAGGCGGTTGTTTGCGAACGCTGCAGGATCGCGATGGGCTCGTCAGCGTCCCGGAGTCCTTCGAGGATCTCCGCCGTCCGCTGCCGAAGCTCGGTCACACCAATACTTTTCACAGTACGTTAGACTGTAGCGTAGACGGTCCCGTCCGTCAACCGCGCCCCCGGCATGTCGATCGGGGTGTTGTTCTCGCGACCGTAGCTATGCTGGCCGGCATGCGTACGTTCGCCCCCAGCCAGCCGGTCGACCGCGAACACCCGGCCCAGCACTGGTCTGGCACCGGCCGCCTGGAGCAACCCGCTCGGCGCATCGTCTCGCTGCTGCCGTCGGCCACGGAGATCGTGTGCGCCCTGGGCCTGGCGGACCGGCTGGTCGCCGTCACCCACGAGTGTGACTTCCCGCCCGAGGCGGTCGCGGGGCTGCCCCGTATCACCGCGAACCTGCTGCCACCGGAGGTCCAGGGCTCGCGCGAGATCGATGCTGCCGTGCGTGCTGCCGTCACCGGCGAGCACGGCCTCTACGCGCTCGACGAGCCGCGGATGACCGCGCTCCAGCCGGACCTGGTGCTGACCCAGGAGCTGTGCGACGTGTGTGCCGTTTCCTACCCGACGGTGCTGAAGGCGGCACGGACCGCGGGCAGCGACGATGGGCCGCTGGTCGTATCCTTGGAGCCGCGCACCATGGACGATGTCCTCGCCACCATCGGGCTCGTCGCCCGGCTAGCCGGTGTCGAGGCGCACGGTACCCGCCTCGTGAGGGCACTGGCGGACCGCCTGGCGGCGGTCGGGCAACCTGCGCGGCGGCCGCGGGTCGCCCTGATCGAGTGGCTGGAGCCGCTCTTCGCCCCCGGTCACTGGGTACCCGAGCAGCTCGCGCTGGCCGGCGGGGAGTCGGTCATCGGGAAAGCCGGGGCGCGCTCTCGCGAAGCACCTTGGGACGCGCTCGCAGCTGCGGATCCCGAGATCGTCGTCCTCGGGCTGTGCGGCTTCGACCTCGCCCACAGCCTGGAGGCATGGGCGTCGTTTGACGTGCCGGAGCCCCTGACCCGCACCCGCGCCTGGCGCGACGGTCAGCTCTGGGCGATCGACGGCTCGGCCTACGTCTCGCGGCCCGGACCTCGCCTGGTAGACGGCGTGGAGGTCCTTGCTGCCATCCTGGGCGGGCGGCCGGATGAGGGTGCAGCGCGGTTGCGGCGCGCCTGAGGCACGACTAACCTCGCGCGGTCTGCGGCACCCGCTGCTGCGTGCTGCTGGTACCTTCTCCTGGATCAGTACCATGCCGCCGACGGGCCCTTGTACTCCTGGATCGTGTTGCCACCGTCCACGACGATCCCCTGTCCGGTCACGTAGCTGGCCTCCTCGGAGGCGAGGAAAGCGATGACCGCGGCGACCTCATCAGGGGTTCCCGATCGGCCGAGCGGGGTGTTCTGTCCACCGATCGCCTCCTCGGGCAGCTGCGACGCGGTCGCGATCCAGCCCGGCAGGACCGCATTGACGGTCACGCTCTGCCGCCCGACCTCGATGGCCAGACCTCGCATCAGCCCGATGATCCCGGCCTTCGCCGCGCCGTAGACCACGGCCCCCGGGTTGCTCACCAGCGGCCCGGTGACGGACGACACGAAGACGATCCGTCCTGCCCCGCTCGCCAGGATCGATGGAAGCGCGGCTCGCGTGACGGTGAACGCAATCCGGAGGTTTCGGGCGATTCCCCGGTCCC
>JANMPD010000105.1:0-2582 GCA_031369685.1 Chloroflexota bacterium
AGCATGTCCCCGGCATTTCCCGCACCCACCGCGGAAGCCCAGGCGGTGCTGGGCGTGGCGACCAACGAAGGGGACGATCCAGCCCTCACGAGCGGTCTCGCGGCTGGCACGCCGATTGGAGCCCCGCGCTCGCACCAGCACCCGAATCCTCCCGAGCGGGGTATCGTGGGAGGACCGTCGGGTCCGGTCGCCGAAACGGCTCCGGTGGGACCACGGACCGACGAGACGACGTTGCACCGCGTCCGCACGATCCGGGGACAGATCCGGCCCAAGTCCGTCGTTGCCTCGGGCCACGGTTTCGTGATCGCCGAGAACATGATGTATCGACACTCGGTGACGCTGTACGACACCAAGGGCGACCTCGTCCGGACCATCAGGGACAAGGTGAACCTGTCGACCCTGGGCTGGCCCGACTTCCCGACATCGGTGTCGGGTGCCCCGGTCGAGGCCGCCTTCTCGCCCGATGGTGGCACGGCCTACGTCACGAACTATTCGATGTACGGGAAGGGGTTCCCCCGACCTGGCTGGGACCTCGCCACGCCCGCGGACAAGGTCGATGACAGCTTCGTGTACCAGATCGACATGGCGAGCGGCAAGATCACGGCGGCGGCGCGGGTCGGCGCCGTCCCCAAGTTCATCGCCGCGAGCCCGGATGGACGCTGGCTCATCGTCGCGAACTGGGCGAGCTGGGACCTGTCCGTGATCGACGTCGAGACGTTCCGCGAGATCGAGCGGATCCCGGTCGGACCAGAACCACGGGGGATCGCGTTCCTGCCGGATTCCTCGGGAGCCTTCGTCACCACGCAGTACCACGATGCGCGGCGCGGCTACCCGGCCGAGCTGTACCGCCTGGACGTGGCGGACTGGAAGCTGACCCCGATCCGGACCGACCTCGGGCGGTATCCACGGCACATCGTCCTCGACGAAGCCGGCCGCTACCTGTACGCCTCGATGACCGGGGACGTGAAGGTGATCAAGGTTGATACGACTACCGGGAAGATCGTCGGCTCGGTCAGGACGGGGGCAGCACCTCGAACCATCGTGCTATCCGACGACGGATTGAGCCTGTATGTCGTCAACTACGATGACGACACGCTCGTCAAGGTCGCGACGGCCGACATGCGTGTCGTGCAGCGCCTGGCGACCGGACACCACCCGGTTGGGGTGACCTTCGAGCCCACGACGCGGACTGTCTGGGTGTCCTGTTACAGCGGGACCCTGATGCTGTTCCGCGAAGGTTGATTCCCTTCCGCGAAGGCGCTGAGGCGGCATGCAGCGGGTTCGCGAACCCCTGCGACCCGGCGACCGGTCGGCCGGTCAGCCCACGGAGGCGCAGGCCCGACATGTGCCGGTCACGGTTAGGTGGTCGATCCGAACCGCGAAGGCGTGATCGCGCCGGAGGGCATTCGCGAACGACGACGCCTCGATGGCAGGCAGATCCTCGTCAGCGCCGCAGACGGAGCAGATCAGGTGCCCGTGCTCGGCGTTGGCGAGCAGGTGGTATTCCTCCCGCCCATCGAGACCGTGGCTATGGCTGATGAGGCCGATCGATTCGAGGGCATCGAGGGTTCGATACACGGTCGACGGGGTCGTTGCCGGCTCAAGCGCTCGACAGCGCTCCACCAGCTGACTCCCCGTGACGTGCCCCGCGGTGGCGCGCAGCACGGTGACCAGCGTGGCGCGCTGCGACGTCCACCTCAGGCCGTGTTCGCGAAGGCGCTCGGGAACCTGCTCCCAGGCCAGCCCGCGATCTTCGACGGTGCTCATCGAACGCCGATCGACTCGAGCCATGTGTCAATGGCCGGGAGCGCGTTGTCCACGCCAATCAGGAATGCAGCGCCGATGACCAGGCTGAACGCTCCTGCTACGACACCGACCACGATGTACAGGCGCTCTCGAACACGGCTGGCGATGAATCCGGTCGCGGTGATCAGGACGATGACCGAATTGGACACGAGCAACCCGACGATGAAGGCGAGCAGCATCGGGATGCCGAGGCCTTGGCTGGACGCGCCTCCGATCGCGGCGATGAGCAGTACCTGCGTTCCGGTCTCGGCACCGATCCCGTGGATCATGCCGACGCCGAGGGCGGTCTTCGGGCCGTAGGCGGTCATCTCGATCGGGTCGGCGTGTTCGTGGCCGTGGAGACGTGCCTGGAACCGGCGCCACCCAAACCGCGCAGAGTCGAATACCAACATCCAGCGCGACCGGAGCCGAAAGGCGTGGCCGTGGCGTGCGTACTGGTACAGCGAGATGAAGACCCACGTCCCGAGGAGGACGAGCGTGAAACCGACGACACGTCCCATGATCGGGTCGACCCAGGCCGGGAGCACCGTCCCGAACGCCAGCGCGAGGGACCCGAGGATGAGCACGACGAGGGCATGCCCGAGGGCGTATAGCGTGCCGAGCACCAGCGCACGGCGCTGCTCGACGAGCAATCTCGGGCGAACCGACACGACCGTGACGTGGCCCGCGGCCGGTGCATGGCTTGTGGCCACGTGCGCGTGTTCGCCCGGGTCCGCGTGCGCCGCGAGCTCGGCCGGCCCACCGTGGGCATGCTCATGTGCGTGTCCAGCTATGGC
>JANMPD010000159.1:0-14165 GCA_031369685.1 Chloroflexota bacterium
GTCAGTTCGTCGGAAACGACATATCGACCAGCCGGTTGCTGGCCGCCGCAGGAGGATGATGCGTGGCTGATGAGCAGTTGCCCGGCGGGCATGGCAAGGCGACGCGCGAGGCACCGGCGACCGGTTCGACCGCCGCCCAGGATCCGGGTCGGATCGAGCCGCGCCGGCGCAGGACGATCCCCGAGACGACCGCCCTGTTCATCGTCCTGGTCGCCCTGTGCGTCTTCTTCGCGATCACTTCGAAGTTCTTCCTCCGCACGGACAATCTCATCAACATCCTTCAGAACGTGGCGCGGATCGGGATCATCGCCGGTCCGGCCACCTTGCTCCTCATCGGCGGACAGTTCGACCTGTCCGTCGGATCGGTCGCCGCCTTCTCGGCAATGGTGATGGCCGTTCTCGCCGGGGACCCGGCCGTGAACACGAAGGGCTTTGCTTTCGGTCTCCCGCTCGAGGTGGCCTTCCTCGGGGCGATGGTCGCCGCCGTCCTCGTCGGCGTCCTGAATGCTGTCAGCGTCACGGTGTTCCGCATCAATGCGCTGATCACGACGTTGGGGACGCTGGCGATCTTCCGTGGCCTGACCAAGGTGCTCGGCAACGGCCAGACGATCGTCGTCGACAACTTCGACCCGTTGGGCACGACCCGGATCCTGGGTCTTCCGCTCCCCGTCTACTTCTTCTTCGGAATCAGTTTCGTGACCTATCTCGTCCTGCGCTACACGACCTATGGGAGATCGATGTACGCGACCGGCGCAAGCCCGACAGCCGCCCGCCTCGCGGGTATCCGGATCGATCGCGCCGTCTTCATCGGCTTCGTTGTGACGGCCGCCCTCGCCGGGTTCTCGGGGCTGATCCTGCTGTCGCAGGTCGCCGGTGCGTCGATCAACGCGAACATCGGTCTGGAGCTTTCGGTGGTGACCGCCGTGATCCTTGGTGGGGCGAGCCTCTCGGGCGGTCGCGGTGGAATCATCGGGACAGTCCTGGCCGTCCTGATCGTGGGCGTGCTCGGCAATGGCCTGATCCAGTTGGGCGTGCCGTCCTTCTGGATCGAGGTCGCCAACGGCGTACTGCTGCTCGTTGCCGTGGGTTTCGATCAGCTTCGCGTTCGCCTGACACACGCCGCTTCCTGACAGGCCGCGCAGGACCGCGCAGGACCGCGCACGATGACGGACCCAGCCGTTCGTCAAGCGTGACTCGGACAGCCTGACGCCGCCTGCCAGGGGTCTGGAATCGGCCCGTCAGTTATCTCCGGAGGGTCTTACGTACACGTCGGAGGTCAGCGGATGAGCGAGCCACGTGTCGCGCTGGTCACCGGGAGCGCGCGGGGGATGGGTCGCGCGATGTGCGAGGTCCTGGCCGAGGCCGGCGTCCGTGTCGTCGGACTCGACCACATCGATCAGGATCGCGGTCCTCTCGAGCGCGTCGTGAGCGCCGACCTGTTCGATCCAGCGGTGCCTCGACAAGTTGTCGATGACGTCCTGGCCATCGAGGGCCGTCTCGACATCCTCGTGAACAATGCGGCGATCCTGCTCTCACAGCACCCGCTGCCAGAGGTCACCCAGACCGATTGGGAACTCCAGATCGGGATCAACCTGCGCTCGGTTTTCTTCTTGTCGCAGGCCGCAGCCGAGGCGATGCGCCCCAATGGATGGGGCCGGATCATCTCGATCTCCAGCGTTGGCGCCAGGACGGGCGGGCTGTCCAACTCCGCCGTGTACGCCGCGGCCAAGGTCGGGGTCATCAGCCTCATGAAAAACTTCGCTCGGAACTACGGCCCATACGGAATCACGGCGAACGCGGTCGCTCCGGGCGCAATCGAGGGCTTCATGACCGAGCACATGACGCAGCAGGAGAAGGCCGGCTTCGTCGCGCTCGTGCCGGTCGGGCGGTTCGCGGCGCCGCGAGAAGTTGCGACTGTTGTCGGGTTCCTTGCGTCCGATGGCGCGAGCTTCATCAACGGCGCCACGATCGATGTCAACGGCGGATGGATCATGACGTGAGCGACCCCGGCGTGAGTCATCCCGCAGTTGGCGCCGGGGGGCAGGGGGCCTCGACTGCACGTCGCCTGCGGCTCGGCGTGATCGGCGCCGGTGCCTGGGCAACGTTCGCCCATATCCCGGGCTTCCTGCGGAGGCCCGAGGTCGAGCCATGGATCGTGAATCGGCGTGATCCGGAGCTGCTTGCCGCGATCCGTGCGCAGTTCGGCTTTCAGCATGCGACCACCGACTGGCACGAGGTCATCGACGCCCGGCCCGACATCGTCGCCATCACGGGCCCCGGAGCCCTGCGCGGCGAGCAGGCTCTGGCTGCGCTCGAGGCGGGCATCCATGTCCTCGCTGAGAAGCCGTTCACGCTGGATCCGTCCGACGCCTGGGCGATCGATCGGCTGGCGCGGGAGCGCGGACTCCACGTCGTCCTGTGCTACGCCTGGAACGAGATGGGGATCACCGAGGCCGCTCGCGGTCTCATCGGTGGACCCGACGGGATCGGCGAGATCGAGCAGGTGGACGTGCAGATGGCGACGATCGTGCGGGACCTGCTGACGGCCGGGACCACCTACCTCGGCGACGCTCCCGTCCCGCTCCCCCGAGGCGAGACCTGGCACGACCCCGCGGTCTCGGGCGGCGGCTACGGACAGGGGCAGCTCACCCATGCCCTTGGTCTGGTCATGCGCCTCCTGCCCGGCCTGCGGGCATCCCAGGTGGCCGCCTTCACCCACGGGCCGGGTGCGCGGGTGGAACTCCATGACGCCGTCGCGGTCCGCTTCGAGGGCGGTGCGATCGGTTCGATCGGCGGGGCGGCCCTTCCGCCTGGGACATTCGGGAACCGACATCAGCTCGTCATTCGGGTCACCGGCAGCCGCGGACAGGTAATCCTCGACATGGACGCGCCGCGAGTCGTCCGGAGCACAGCCGCGGAGGAGCGCACCATCGACCTGAGCCCCGAAGACGTGCGCTGGTCCTTTGACCGCGTGACGGACCGGATGGTGGACCTGGCGCTTGGCCGAACGACCGAGAACCCCTCGCCTGCCGAGCTCGGCGCCCGCGTGGTCGAGATCCTCGACGGGATGTACCGGAGCGCCGCGTCCGGCCAGGTCGAGGCAGTCGGGCGTCAGTAGCTACCGGTCGGACGTGATCCCGCGCGGCGGCTCGGTAATCAGCGGCGCGATCGGTTCGCGGGTGCCATCCCGGACCACGGCGGTTGGGACCAGCTTCCGGCGGGCCTCACGGGCGACGCCCGCCGAATCCGTCAGGGCGAACCGCCCCTCCTCAAGGTTGAGCACCGTGATGTCGGCCGCGGCGCCGATCCCGAGCGTCCCGAGCCCCGACCCGGCGGCGCCGAGGGCCGTCGCCGACGCCGTGGTGGCCATCGCGATGACCTCGTCCAGCGTGAGCCCGAGGAGCAGGAACTTGGACAGCGTCGTGACGAGATCGTGGACCGGACCTGCGACGTTGAACCGATGCAGGTCGGAGCTGATGGTGTCGGGGCGGAAATCGTCGGCAAGAGCCGCTTCGGCGACCGCCCAGGTGAAGCTCCCCGCCCCATGGCCGATATCAAACAGGACGCCTCGGCCCCGGGCCTCGCGGGCGCCCGCAACGACCCGCCCTGCGTCGGTGACGATCGCACCAGGGCGCCAGCCCGTGTAGGCATGCGTGATCACGTCGCCCGGCCGCACCCGGGCGAAGACCTCCTCGATGTCGAAGGCCGTGCCCCCGATGTGGACCATCACCGGCAGGTTCGCGGCTCGCCCCGCCTCGACTGCCCGCTCCAACCCTGCCAGGCCGTTGGGCCCGGCGAGCATCTCGGAGACCCGCACCTTGAACCCGACGATGACGTCCGGGTTCGCAAGCGCAACCCGCGCCGCCCGTTCCGGGTCGGCAAACCGGAGGTCATGCAGCTCGCCCAGGAACGGATCGATCTGGCCGGTCGCGCTGATGTTCAGGTAGGCGAGAATTCGCCCGCGGCTGGCCTCCACGACCCCCCGCCGGAAGCCCGGGAACGTGTTGGCGCCGGCCGAGCCCGCGTCCACGACGGTGGTCGCCCCCCGGCCAAGGTTGGACGGGTCGGCCTCAATGGACAAGTCGGCCACGCCCGGGTAGACGTGGACATGGAGATCCACCAGCCCCGGCACCACAAACTGCCCCGTCGCGTCGACCACCTCGTTCGCCGCGGTGCCGGGGATGTGCGGGAGGACGTCCACGACGCGTCCAGCCACGACCCCGATATCCCGCCGATCGTGCAAACCGCTCGCGGGATCGATGACCGTCCCGCCCATGACGATGAGGTCGTACCGGGTCATGCGCTGTGGACCTCCAGAAGCGTTTCCGCGAGTTCACCGCGCGGGGTGTCGCCGAGCGTGAGGTCGGCGGTCATGACGATCCGGCCCGGGATCGCCGCGGCGGGCACCTCGATCGTGAAAACGAGTGCGGCCTCGCCGCCGTCCCCGGGAATCAATACCGAGGCCTCGAGGCGCTTCGCGCGCCAACCCGTCGGTAGGCGAAGGCGAACCCTCGCCTCGCGCGGCACCGGCCCGTGGTTCCGCACGATGACCCGTGTCTCGTGCCGCCCGCCCGCGACGACGGAGGCCCGGTACGGGTCGAACCGGGCGACGTAGGGATCGAGCGCCTCGTTCTCGAAGCCGGGAACCGGGGCCAGACGCCCGACCACGAGCTCGAGTTCTCGCGCCCAGGCCAGGAAGTCGTCCAGATCCTGCCTCGTGACCTCGAGAGCACCGGTATGCCCCGTGAGCAGCAGCTCGGGCTCGTAGGCCAGCAGGCGTTCCACGCCCACCCGTATCGAATCTCGAAGCAGGACGTTGCGGTAGATGGGCGCGGCGGCTCGGAGCGGGCTGAGCGTCCCCGCGAGCAGGTTGTCCCCCGTGTACGCGACCCGGACCCCGTCCAGGGTGCCGCCCAGTCCGAGTGCGAACATCGTGTGACCCGGCATGTGAAACGCCTCGAGGCGGGCGCCGGCGTGCTCCACCATGTCGCCGTCCTTGAGGACCCGGTCCACCCGGATCGGGTCGGGCAGGAGGCATGGGAGGTCGTAGCGCGCCGGCTCGGCCACGATATCGGCGAACGAGCTGTGGATCCATGCCTCGGCCCCGTGCTCACGCTGGAGCCATGGCACCCCGGCGAGGTGGTCGTCGTGGTAGTGGCTCGGAATGGCCGCCGTCACCGACCGCAGCCCACTCTCGACCCGGAAGTCATCGAGGGTGTGGGCCACGAACCGCTGGTCGGCATAGAAGTGATCCCAGGACGGGAACCCGTAGTCGAGGATCAGCGCCGCGCCAGCGTCGTCGATCAGGGCGTAGGTGTTGGCGAGGCTGTGCGTGTTCGCCCAGAGGTGGGGCAGCACATGGGTCAGGGGCTGGTCCACGCTGCTCGGCCAGGTCGTCCAAAGGCGGTTGCGCCGGATCTCCCCGAGCAACCGGGCGAGATGGCGCAGGTTCCCGGCGAGGGCACGGAGCGCCGCGCCTCCCTTGGCGATTGGCGGCCCATGCGAAGGGAGGATGCTCTGGGGATCACGCTTCGCCAGCGCGGTAGCCGAGTGGAGCGCGGCCCCGACCGCGTCCGGCATGCCGTACTGCCACTGCAGATCGTGCAGGGTGGGTACGCGACCGTGCCCGGCAATCAGGTCCCCGGTAAGGGCGATGCTGGCGCCGTCCACGTCGGCGAGGATGCTGATCGAGCCCTTCGTGTGGCCCGGCGTGGGGACCACCTCGAACGTGCCGCCCGACCAGGCGACCCGCTCGTGGTCCGCGAGGCCACGGGCCACCGGCACGGATGACGTCCGGGTGAAGCCGATGCTCGACGCTTCGTAGCTGTCGTAGGTCCTGCGCATGCGCCAGAACGGCTCGGTCGATTCGAAGAGTGCGCGCTCGCGAGCGGGTACCCAGAGCGGGATGCCCATGTCGACGGCGCGATCGTCACCGCCGCACTGGTCGCGGTGATGGTGCGTATGGACGATCGCCTCGATCTCGAGGACGCCGGTAGAGCCAAGGACGTCGATGATGCCGCCCGACCCGAAGTCGATCAGCAGGCCCTGTTCGCCGGATGTCCAGAGGTAGACGTTGCAGGTGTCACGGAACCACCACAGGTTCGGCGACAGCCGGGTCAGCCGCTGGTCGAGCGCGGGGCCGCCGGTCGCGCCAGGGCCGTCGGTCAGCAGGGGCTCGCCGATCATTTCGGCGCCGCCGGTCACGCCGGGACCGCGAGCAGGCAGGCGGGCGTTCGCAAGAGCATCGTCTCGATCTCGTCGCCGGTCGCGCCGAGTTCGACGAGCAACGGCAGGACTCGCTCGTGCCCGGCGCCCTGGACGACGTGCACGCCGGCCTGCTCGGCGATGTCGCGGACCCGAGAGGTGACGCCCAGCGACTCTGGGTCAACCGGACCGCTGATGGTCTGCGCGACCCGACGGGGCGCGCTCACGAGAAGGCGACCGTTTCGACCCAGGCCGCCTCGGTGACCCCCGCCAGCTCCAGCTCCAGCTCCACGAGGTGCCGTTCGGGGGCGACCCGGGCGGGAAGACGCAGCTCTGCGGTCTGGAGCCGTCGGACATAGAACCCGTGCTCCGGGCTCAGCGTCGCCACCGGGAACGGGATGCCGGTCTCGCCGGGAGTCGGGTTCACCAGCGTCAGCTCTTCCGCCGGGAGGGCCGCGCCGTCGAGGCGAAGCCGGCACCCGGACAGGTAGCGCGATACCGGGGCCGGGTTGGTGATAAGGATGGCGCCGCCGCTCTTGATGCCGCCATCGTCGCCCCAGCGGCCGCCGGCCCGGCCGCCGAGGACCAACCGCTCCGGCCAGTAGCGTTCCACAAAGGTTCGGAGGTCGGCCAGCGGATCGATGGTGTCCCCACGCAATGAGCCGGCCACGCGCTCCGCGAGGAGGGCGGCCGCAGCGTCGATCTGCGCAGCGCCCGTTTCAGCGTCGACAGTGAACCGCGGGTTCGGGCCATAGACGCCGACGATGGCGGCGTCAGGGTCGTCTGGAAGACGCTCCATGTGGACCATCTCGGGATCGAGCGCGGCCACCCAGGATGTCTCCATCGTCGACCCGTGATCGACCGTGACCGGCCAGTCCGTTCCGAGTCCGGTGCCGAGGGCCGCATTGAGCTCCAGGTAGCACAGCCCCATCGCGCGCAGGCCGATTCCCTCTGCCTCGACCTCGCGGCAGACTCGCTTGATCAGGTGGTTCAAGTCCAGGGGCCCGTGGCCGGTGTGGATCACCGCCTGCCGTACCCCGAAGGCCGGCAGCTGGCGGAGCGTCTGCCGGAGGGCCTCGGCTACCAACCCCGGATCGAAACTGAACGACCAGGGCAATGCGAGGGTCCCGATGGTGAGGTAGGACCACGGCAGCACGATCCCGCCGAGACGACGCGCCGCCGAGACGAGGACTGCCTCGCCGGTGATTCCGTCAGTCCCGTTGGGGAGATGTGGAGCATGAAATTCAAGCGCCCCGAGCGGGATCCAGGCCACCGGCGCACGGCCGAGCGCAGCCTCGATCTCGGCAGGATGGAGGCGATCGAGTCGAACCTCGATTCCGGCGTGCTGCGCATGCCGCATGGCCGGCTCCCTAGTCGACGAGGAATCCGCCGTTGATGTCTGTCACCTCGCCAGTGATGTAGCCGGCGTGGTCAGAGGCGAGGAACGTGACGAGCGCGGCAACTTCATCCACGCGCCCGAAACGGCCGACGGGGATCCGGCTCACGAGATCTCGAGTGTTCGCGATCATGTCCGTGTCGATCAGGGCCGGGGCGAGGGCATTGGCCGTGATCCCGTCCTTCGCGTACTCGTTGGCGATCGACTTCATGAGCGTCATCAACCCCGCCTTCGAAGCCGCGTACGCGGCCACGGAGCGGGCGCCTCCGGCCTTGCCGGCGGACGACCCCATGCCGATCACCCGTCCGTATTTCTGGGCTCGCATACCGGGCAATGCCCGTCGGGCCGCCAGGAATGCGCCTGTCAGGTTGATCGCCAGGGTCCGGTTCCAGAGCTCCGTTGTCGTCTCCTCGAACGAGACGATCGGAAAGATGCCAGCATTGAGCACGAGCACGCTCGTCGTGCCAAGCTCGGCCTCCACGCGGTCGAAGGCGGCATTCACGGCGGCCTCGTTGCTCACGTCGCACGCGATGCCGAGGATGCCCGGGTGATCCGGTGCCTCGAGATCGAGCGCAGCCACCTTCGCGCCGTTGGCGGCCAGCATTTCTGCGATTGCCTTGCCGATACCGCGCCCCGCGCCCGTCACCACCGCCACGCGGCCGTCAAGACCGTCAACCCGGATCATCTGTCGAGCCTCCATGATGGAATGCTGTCGCGTGGTGCTGGTTACGTTTCCAGCCGGACGCTACCATACCGGTGACCCAGCGGCAACGCGCGGACGATTGGAGCGGAGGGCGGAGATGACGACACCCGGAGCAAAGCCCCGATTGGCTGTCGTCACGGGCGCAGCAAGTGGGATCGGGCAGGCGACCGCGGAATTGCTGCTATCGCGCAGGCACGCGGTTCTGGTGACCGACCTGCGTGAAGACGGGCTCGCCGGCCTGGCGGTAGCCGGTGCGCGGTCCGTTGGCGCCGACCTGTCGACGCCCGAGGGTCGGGCAGCCGTCGTAGCCGCAGTCGACGCCTTCGCGCTTGAGGTGGCCACTCCAATCAGCTGGCTCGTCAACGCCGCTGGAATCATCGTGCTGAAGCCGATCAGCGAAGTCGAGGTCGAAGACTTTCGGCATGTATTCGCCACGAACGCCGAGTCCACGTTCTTCCTGTGCCAGCAGCTGGGCGCCCGCATGACGTCGGGCGGCGCGATCGTGAACTTCTCGTCCCCCTCGGCAAAGGTCGTGGCGACCACCGAGGCCGCCGTCTACGCGGCGACGAAGGCCGCTATTTCGCAGATCACGCGGTCCTTCGCGGCGGCCTACGCACCGCATGCAATCCGGGTGAACGCCATCAGTCCCGGCATCACCGACACGCCGATGCAGGCACGGGTCCTGCGCGAGGTCTCCGCATCTCGCGGCATCAGCGTCGAGAAACTGGCCGCGGCGCGCCTCACGACGGTGCCCATGGGCCGGACGGCGCCGTCCTCGGAGATGGCCGGTGTCGTGGCGTGGCTGCTGTCCGACGAGGCTGCGTACATGACCGGTCAGGTCATCAACGTCGACGGCGGGATGGTGATGTGGTGAGGGTCTGATGCAAGTCGGGATCGACAGCTATTCGTATCACCGGCGGTACGGAGAGCTCCGCGCCGGGGAGGTCGGGCACCCGGATGTCTGGCCCCTAGAGCCGGCGCCCGCCATTGCCCACGCCCGCGCCCTCGAAGTTGACGCCCTCTTTCTCGAGACCTGCTATCTGCCGGCGCCCGAAACCTTTGACGATTCCCTGACGAGTTCGGCCTTGCCGATGCGCCTGGGATTCTCGTGGGGGCACCCGTGGCCCGCGGGCCAGTTCCACGGCCTCGACGGGGGGCGCCAGTACGGCGCCGAAGTCGACCTTCGGCTGTGGATCGACGCGGCCGCCCGCCTCGGTCACCCGTTCCTCCGGATCACCGCCGGCAGCCCTGCGTCGCGTGGCGACGAGCCCGCCGACGTCCTCGTGGAGCGCCTCGTCGGGCCCATGCGCCGAGCCGCCGACTATGCGATTTCCCGCGGAGTCAAGCTCGCGCTGGAGAATCACGGCGATCTGCGAGCGGGCGATATCCTCGATCTGTTCGCCCGCGTTGATCGCCCGAACCTCGGGATTTGCCTGGACAACGTCAACCTGATCCGGGTCGGGGATGACATGCTCGACGGCGCGAAGGCGTTGGCCCCGCTCACGCTGCTGGTTCAGCTCAAGGATCATGGGCCGGGCGACCCCACGATCTGGGGCGGCCCGGTCTGCGTGCCGCTGGGCGAGGGGATCGCGCCGCTCGACGAGATCATCGCCATTCTCGAGCTCACAGGCTTTGACGGACCGGTCTGCGTGGAACTGGCCTCCCTGGGCGGCGGCCCCGTTGATGAGCTGGCGATGATCGAAGAAAGCGTCGCCTGGCTCCGGGAGCACGTACCCGGCTGATCCCTCGTTTTCCCGGTTCAGGCCATGCCTTCCGGGAACGGTCGGCTCGGTCCGCCCGGCTGGATCACCGGGAGCTGTGGCTTCGTTCGCCCGATCCGCTCGTACTCAAGTTCGGGAATGGCTTCCAGGGACTTCCAGACCTTCCAGGTGCACTGCCTGCGTGTCTCCGGAGCATCCGGGCCGCGCCAGAGCGGTGGATTGACGGTCCGGACGGGGTGGCCCCAACGCTCCGCGGGGAGCGTCGACAGGGTCAGGTTGCAGTGGGCACAGTAGTAGCAGACGCCGGTCTCGTTCCAGGACCACGGATGGGGTTCCTGGGTCACCCCGAACTCATATGGGGCCAGGACTCGTGATCCAGTTCCCTCGATCTCGTCGCCGCGAAGCTGGCGTCCCCCGGACCCGCAAGGATCAAAGCTCAGCTCCCAGTGATCCTCGAATTCCTGGAGACCGATGTTGCCCGTCCGTCCCTGACCGACCAGATGGGCACGCATCGCCTCGAGGCTGGTGTACAGATTGCGGACGAGCGTCTCTTCATAGGCTTTGAGCCGGGTGTCGAAGACCATGTAACGCTCCTGGATGTAGGGCTCCAGGACGAACCGATAGCACGAATCCAGGGCCTCTTCGCCGAACCGGCTCGCCACGAAGGCCAGGACGCCGGCCATGACATCGGCGTAGCGATCGTGAAGGCGTCGCCAGTCCTCGACCAGCGCGTCGATCCCCGCGCTCCCGTCCGCCACCGACAGATCGTAACCACGGATGCCGTTGGCGAGGCGTCCGGCCTGCTCGCCGAGTGCCTCCCAGCGAGCAGTCGCGTCGAGCGGGGTGCCGTCCGGCCAGGCCATCAGCTTGGCCAGGCGATCCAGCTCAGCGCTGAGATCTGCCTCCGTCACGCCCTTGCCACGCAGCCAGTCGACGAACCCCTCGGTCCAGACTTTGTAGATGACGTAGACGACCTTGGCCTCTTCCATGAAGTAGTCGACCAGCTGGGCCGACGTCTCACGCCGCCCGGCCTTGAGCCCGAAGGTGTCGCCCGCGTCCTCGAGGGCTTCGCGGATCTTTGTCGCGGTGCCGACGGTCTGGTCTGCCCAGGGACCCGTGCGCACCCGCTTGCCAAGTTCGTCGGACCAGGCGAGGTGGGTGTCTGTCATCAGTTCCTCCAGCAGCGCTTCTTGACGTCGGGATGGCCCGGTTCTAGAGTCGAAGCTCAGCCGCGCAACGGTTCTGGTAAGGATTGCAGTCTGGATCATACGTTCAGGGGCGGCCCGTCGCCGCACCGTCATGCAGGAGGTCCGGGTACGTGGCCACGGTCGATCGCAGCATCCCTTTCATCGAGACTCACCATCATCTGTGGGAGCTCGATCGATTCCAGTACGACTGGCTGACCGAGCCTGGCTGGGCAGGTCACACCGGCCTGCTCGGCGACTACAAGATGATCCGCTCCACGATCGGCGCACCCGCCCGATTCTTCAAGGAGTTCTACGGGGCAAATGTCACCAAGAGTGTCCACGTCGAAGCCGCGTACGCCGGGCCTGACGCAGTCGAGGAGACCGCATGGCTCGAGGCCGTCGGGCAGCAATACGGCTTCCCGAACGCGATCGTCGCGTTCTGCGATATCGAGAAGGACGGCGCCGAGGCCGAGCTGGACCGTCATCTTGCAGCCTCACCGCGCGTCCGTGGCGTCCGGGTCCGGGCCCATCCGGACGACACGGATACCGTCGCGTTCAAGCGCGGTTATGCGGCGATGGGTGCCCGCGGGCTGTCCTACGAGCTCAACGCTTCACCGGGCAAGCTGATCTCCGGCCGGGATGTCGCCCAGGCCAACCCCAATGTCCAGGTGATCCTGGGTCACGCCGGCTTCCCGGTCCAGCGCGACGCCGAGTACTTCGCGCAGTGGAAGAAGGAGATGTCCTCGCTCGGCGAGGCCGAGAACGTCGCCTGCAAGATCTCCGGCTTAGGCATGGTCGACAACACGTGGACGATCGACTCCATCCGCCCGTGGGTCATGCACTGTATCGAGGTCTTCGGCGTGGACCGCTCCATGTTCGGCACGAACTGGCCGGTGGACATCCTGTTCGCGACCTATCTCGAGCAGACGGACGCCTACCGGACCATCATCGCCGAGGCCGGGTTCAGCCGGGCCGACCAGGAGAAGATGCTCTACCGAAACGCCGAGAAGTTCTACAAGATCTAATCCACGATCGAAGACACGAACGAAGCAGGCTCAACAGGGCGGCGCGAAATCGATGGGCACCATTCGCGTCGTGCTGTGCGGCGTCGGCGGCGTCGGTCGCAATTTCGTCCGGGTTAGCCGAGAACGGCCGGCGATCCAGGTCGTTGCCGGATATAGCCGCAATATCTCGCTCCTGGGCCGGGATCTCGGCGAGCTCAGCGGCGGGGAGCCGACCGGGGCCCGCGTTGTGACTCGAATCCAGGCCCTTGCGACACCCGCCGACCTCCTGCTGATTGCGACCACGTCCTTCCTCGCTGAGGTCGAGCCCGACATCCACGCCGGGATCGATGCCGGCATGAACGTGGTCTGCACTGCCGAGGAGATGGCCTCCGCCTGGGAGGCGGATCCGGTCGCCGCCGGGCGGATCGACGCGCACGCCAGAGAACGAGGGGTGACGGTGATCGGGGCGGGCGCCAACCCGGGCTACATCTACGAGGTCGTCGGGCTGGCACTCACCGGCGCGGTCTGGCGTGTGGACCGGATCACGGTCCGTCGGGTGGTGGACCTATCCGGCTTCAGCACAACGGTACTTGGCCGCCTTGGGATCGGGTTCGAGCCCGGCGAGTTCGTCGACAAGGTGCGCGACCGTGTCATCCACGGTCACATCGGGTTTCCGTACACCATCCGAACGTTCGCTCGCCGATTCGGCGTTCCGATTGAGCACATCGGCGAGACGATTGAGCCCCTCCTTGCCCTGGATGCAATCCAGACGACAGCGCTCGTGGTGCCGGCAGGCCGCTCGGCCGGACTCCTGCAGCGGACCACGGGCATCGTCAACGGCGAGCCGTGGTTCACGGCCGAGTTCCTCGGCCACGTCGATCTTGGCAGCGTCGGACTGTCACCCCGGGATGCCTACGAGATCGATGGGCTTCCAAACGTCCGCGGCGTCGTCGAGCCAGGGTTCAATCCGCAATTGACCACCGCTGGTGCCTTGGCCAACTACCTGCCCCTGGTTGTTGCCGCCCCGCCCGGCCTGATCTCGGTGACCGACCTGCGGATCCCGACACCCTGGAATTGACCCGAATCCCACGACCTTGCGGTGGTCGAGATCCGGACACCGCTCGGAGGAGCTGAGCGGTGTCCGGATGATGTGGTGTGGGCGGGCGTCAGCCCGCGCCTGGGAGGCCGGCGTTCATCACCGGCAGCTCGCGAGCTCCAAGGGCCCTTGAGCCAAAGGCGGCCGGCTTGGTCCGGCCGACGCGCGCGTAGTACTCCTCGGGGACCTGGGTCGGATCCTTGAACATCTGCCATTGGCACTTCTGGGCGATACCGCTGGCCGTCCGCTCGGCGTTGTAGACGGGTGGATCAATGACCCGGACCGGGTAGCCGAAGCGGTCGATGGGCATCTCCTCCATGAGGATGATGCAGTGGGCGCAATAGAGGCACACCCCTGGCGTGTTGTGGTTCCACGTGTGCGGCTCTTCCGACACGGTCCAGTTGTACGGCGGCTGCATCCGTGGCGGTGTGCCTTCGATCTCGTCGCCGCGGAGGGTTCGACCGCCAGACCCGCATGGATCAAACCGCAGTACAAACCGATCCTCGAGCTCAATGAGTTCCATGTCCCCGGTCCGTTCCGGGCCCACGAGATGGCCGCGCATCGCCTCGCAGGCGACGAGCATCAGGGTCTCGAGGGCCTGGTCCCAGGGGTGCTTGTCGATGTCGAACTTCTCGTAGCGCCAGACGAACAGCGGCAGCAGCACGCGGTCGTACATGTCCCGCACCGCCGGTTCGCCCAGTTGCTCCTTGATGAGCGACATCAGGGCATAGGTGTGGTCCACGTCCCGGTCGTGGCATTGGCGCCAGGTCTCCTTGGCGATGTCCAGGAGCCGCTTGCCCTCCGCGGCATCCTCGCGGTACGTCGCCGCCGTGGTCCGCTGCATCTCGGTCAGG
>JANMPD010000164.1:0-6583 GCA_031369685.1 Chloroflexota bacterium
CAGCCGATCCCGATGTTCCACAACAACATGTGGGAGACGGCTCTGCCGATTCGCCTGGTCGCGATCGGCGCGACGCACGTGCACATGGGCCGGTCCCTCACGCCCGAGAAGCTGATCAGCTTCTCCTCCTATTCCGTGAGCCTCCGGACGATCCACGATGTCGACTACTGGGCGACCGACGCCATCCCCGAGGACAGCCGGTTCTACTGGAAGTCCTTCTTCCGGTTCAGCGGGGAGTTCCGGGCCATCCCGCTGTTCATGCCGATCTACGGCGACGCGGTACGGGCACGCTCATACCCTCGTTCGCTCATCGAGCAGTACACGCAGATTCGCCGCTGGGCGTGGGGCGTCACCGACATCCCGTACTACATCCGGAATGCCTTCGCGCACTCGGAGATCCCCCGAATGACGCGGATCCGGCGGCTCATCGAGCTCTGGCTCGACCACCTCAACTGGGCGATCGCCCCGTTCGTCATCATCTTCGGATCCAACCTGCCGCTGATTCTCAACCCAGCCTTTGCCGAGACGACCCTCGGGCAGAACCTGCCGCTCTACACCTCGTGGCTGCTGACGGGAGCGTTCGCCTGCCTGGTCGTGCTGATGTACGTCGAGGAGCGAATCGCGCCCCCGCGGCCCGCGTCATGGGGCGTGATTCGGAACGTGATGAGCCGAGTCCAGTGGCTGCTGCTCCCGGTTGTCGGCCTTATCTTCTCGAACCTGCCCGCCCTCGATGCCCAGACGCGCCTGATGGCCGGCAAGTACCTCGAGTACAAGGTCACCGAGAAGGCCTGACGTCCGGCCTCGAGGTCCACTGAGCCTGCGGCCGTCTCCGACGCGCCCGCTGGAACGGGCGGACCCGGGATGATCCGGGCGGGGTCAGGGTCCGGGCCGGGGTCAGGGGATGGGCGCGGGTCGGGGTCCGTGCGGGGGCCAGGGTCCGGGCGCGGGTCAGGGGATGGGCGGGGGTGTCAGTGCCGGCGTACTGGTGCCGGTGATCACGACGATGTCGGCGGTCGCCGAAGCGTTCGTCACGAGCTCGGCCTTGGTGCCGAAGAGGCCCTCGAGTGCGGCAACGGTCAACGGCATCGTCAGTTCAGCGCCGTTGTAGACCCGGATGGTCGTGCCGGCGAGCCCGGACACGTCCGGTTTCTGTCCCGGTGCGGATGCGGCGATTCCCAGGAACTCGAGGTAGTCGGCGATGCGGCTCGCCTCGCCGGACTTGCCCGATCCGTTGAGGATGTACACGGCCGCGCCCTCCGCCGCCAGCTGCTCCAGCCGATCAGAGGCAGCGTTGGCCGTGAACGCATCGCGGATCGCCGCCCGGATTCGGCTCAGCTTGGGCACGATGATGTAGCCGCGTGGGCTGGACTTGAATTCGGTCTGGTAGAACGGCGGCGTGAAGATGAAGGACCGGACCGACCGCGATGTGATCTTCTCGGCGAGTCCGAGCAGCCGCGGGAACAGGTCACGCGGAATGTCGGTCCGGACCGACGAGGCGAGGGCTGCGGCCAGCTCATCGACATGCGGAAGGATGCGCGCGATGTCGGTCTGCTGACGGAGTGACAACAGGACGCGCTGTTGCCGCGCGCCCCGATCGAAGTCCGAGGATCCGTGGCGCGAGCGTGCATACACCAGCGCGTCGGCACCGGTCATGAACTGCATCCCGGACGGGATGTAGACCCGCTGGAGTCCGCCTTCCGTGGCGGGGTAACGGTCATCGACCACGGGCACCTGGACGTTGACAGTGACGCCACCGAGGGCATCGACGATCTTCCGGAACCCGTCGAAGTTGACCTCCACGTAGTACTTGATATCGATCGCGTAGAGCTCGCCGAGGACAGCCTTGAGCCCGTTGTAGCCCCGGGTCTTGTCGGTCCCTGGGTACATGTCCGCGCGATGGCGGATGGCCGCGAACCAGGAGTTGATCTTGCCGGCGTAGACCGTTCCGAACAGCTTCCGGGCCGGACCTTGCGGGATCGGCACATCGACCGTGTCGCGTGGGATCTGGAACATGGCGACCTGGTTGGTGACCGGATCGATCGACACGGTGATCATCGTGTCCGTGTTGTGGCCGCCGCCCTGTTCGTCGGCACCGATCAGCAGGATGTTGAGGCGCTCGGTCCCGTTCCACGGCGGGATGCTCGCGGAGGGCAGGGGCGTGCCGACCGCACTCGGATCGGTGGTCGCGGTGTCGGTCGGCTCAGCGGAGGGATCTGCGGTCGCGGTCGCGGTCGCCTTGGGGTCACAGCCGGACGCGCCGGGATCGAAGATGCATTGCGTCGTGCCCGCTAGCAGGACGTCGTAGCGGGCGACCGCGATGTGCAGCGTGCTCATGACGATCATGACGGCGAGCAGCCCCGCCAGCGCCGTGATCCTGGGCAGGCCACCGGCGGAACCCCGAGCCGAGCGGCCTTCGACGGACACGCTCCTTCGTCCCGGCGTACGCCCACCGCCGAGCCACCGGGCGATCCGCCAGGCGTCGACGATTGCCGCGGCGCGGTAGGCGAGCGCCACGAGATTGACCACGAACAGGCCGGCGATGAACCACTCCTGGATCGCGAGCCCCGCGAGTTGGAAGACGTCCAGGCGAACCGCGATCCCCGCGATCAGTGCCCCGATGAGGATCGGCGGCGCCGCGAAACCGAGAGCCCGGCGGTGGGCGCCGAGATAGGCGTGTCCGAGTCCGGGAAAGAGGAGGGAGAGGAACGCGGCGACGAAGGCGGAGCTCCGGCGCGGACGCATCTCGTGCGCGGTCTGCATCGCGGGTAGGATACTCGGACCCGACGTCAACCGCGCCCGGGTCGGTCCGAAGCCCGAACCGACGCCCGGCGGCAAGTCCAGAAACCTCGCGAGGCCTGATGTTCCGACCCGTTCCCACGCGCCCGGATCTCGTTCCGATGGAGCACGAGACCCTTGCCTTCTGGCGAGAGCGCGGGACGTTTGCCGAACTCCGCGCGCAGAACGCCGATGGCCCGAAATGGAGCTTCCTCGACGGGCCGATCACTGCCAACAACCCGATGGGCGTCCACCATGCCTGGGGCCGAACCTACAAGGACCTGTTCCAGCGGTTCCACGCCATGCTCGGCGAGGCGCAGCGTTGGCAGAACGGGTTCGATTGCCAGGGGCTGTGGGTCGAGGTCAACGTGGAGCGCGATCTCGGGTTCACCTCGAAACGGGACATCGAGGCCTACGGCATCGCCGAATTCGTCAGCCTGTGCAAGCAGCGCGTGCTGACCTACGCCGCGCGTCAGACCGAGCAGTCCATTCGCCTCGGCTACTGGACGGACTGGAACGACCCGGAGGAACTGCGCCGTCTCCGGGATCTCCTGGCCGACGATCCGACGCAGATGGTGACCGCGGAGGGCCCGCGCGGACCCGTGACCGACACCGTCGAAATGATGGTCGGCCGTCTCGGCATGCCGGATCTCGGCGGCAGCTACTTCACGTTCAGCAACGAGAACAACGACCTGATCTGGGGTTTCCTGGCCGAGTGCCATCGGCGGGGCTGGATCTACAAGGGCCACGATACGATGCCCTGGTGCGCCCGCTGCGGGACCGGGCTGTCACAGACCGAGGTCAACGAGGGGTACCAGGATCGGGACGACCCCGGCCTGACGGTTCAGTTCCCGCTGCTCGACCGGCCCGGCGAATCGCTCCTCGTCTGGACGACCACGCCCTGGACCCTGACCTCGAACGTGGCCGCGGCGGTCGGGGCGGACCTGCGCTACGTTCGAGTCCAATCGGGTGGCGACATGCTGTGGCTCGCGAAAGGGACCCTGAAGTCCGCCCTCGAAGGTCCATTCGTGGTCCTTGAGGAGCGGCCGGGCAGTGACCTCGTCGGTTGGCGCTACGCAGGCCCATTCGACGAGCTCCCAGCGGTCATCGAGTCATTCGCCCGCGGCACGAAGGCGGAGCCCGGCGTCGCGTATGTCCACCGGGTAGTCCCGTGGACCGAAGTCGGCGAGGCGGAGGGGACGGGAATCGTGCACATCGCTCCGGGCTGCGGCGCCGAGGACTACGCGCTCGGCAAGGCGCTCGGGCTACCGGTGATCGCTCCGCTCGACGAGGCGGGGATCTTCATCGAAGGCTTCGGTTCGCTGACCGGTCGGGACGTGCGCGACGTAACCGAGCCGATCGTTGAGCATCTCAAGCGCGAGGGACGGTTCCAGCGTCTCGAGACCATCAACCACCGGTATCCGCATTGCTGGCGATGCCAGACAGGTCTCGTCTTCCGCCTCGTCGATGAGTGGTACATCAGCATGGGCGAGGTCTACGACCAGCCCCGCGAGACGCTGACGAAGGAACAGGTGGACCGGAGCCTCAGGTATCAGATCATGGAAGTGGTCGACCAGATCCGCTGGCTCCCCGGCTTCGGCTACGAGCGAGAGCTGGACTGGCTCATGAACATGCACGACTGGATGATCAGCAAGAAGCGTTACTGGGGCCTGGCGCTGCCGATCTACGAGTGTTCGAGCTGCAAGACCTTCGATGTCATCGGCGGCCGGGAGGAGCTGCGCGACCGCGCCGTGGCCGGCTGGGATCAGTTCGAGGGTCACACTCCCCATCGCCCGTACGTGGACGAGGTCAGGATCGCGTGCGCCAACTGTGGCGCGGAGACATCCCGGATCCTGGACGTCGGCAATCCCTGGCTCGACGCGGGCATCGTGCCGTTCTCGACCCTCCACTACCGCGAGGAGCCCGACTACTGGGCGCAGTGGTTCCCGGCCGACTTCATCACGGAGAGCTTCCCCGGACAGTTCCGGAACTGGTTCTACGCGATGCTCGCGACCGGTACGGTCCTGCGCCGCGAACCGCCATTCAAGACGATCTTCGGCTACGCGACGCTGTTCGCGGAGGACGGTCGCGCGATGCACAAGAGCTGGGGCAACGCGATCGAGTTCGATGAAGCCGCCGAGCGGATGGGCGTCGACGTCATGCGCTGGCTGTACATGTCCTCGCGACCGGACGACAACATCCTGTTTGGCTGGCACGCAGCCGACGATGCCCGACGGCGCCTCCTGATCCTCTGGAATGTCTACGCCTTCTTCGTGACCTACGCCCGCCTGACGGGCTGGAGTCCCGGGCCCGCCGATCCGCCGGTGCGGGAGCGTTCGCCCATGGACCAGTGGATCCTGTCCCGGGCAGCGGGGCTTGCGGCCGCCGTCGAGGACCGATTCGCCGATTACGACGCGGTCGCCGCGACGCGGCTCATCGACACGTTCATCGACGACATCTCGACCTGGTACCTGCGCCTGTCGCGCAAGCGGTTCTCACGCGGAACCGGAGCGGACCGAGCGGCTGCGTTCGCCACGCTCCATGCGGCCCTCGTGGCCGTCGCCCGGGTGAGCGCACCGATCCTCCCGTTCCTGTCCGAGGAGATGTACCGGAACCTGGTCGTGGAAACCGATGCGGTCGCCCCTCACTCGGTTCACCTGACCCGTTTCCCGACCGCCGAGTTGTCCGGGTTGCGCAACGAACGTCTCGAGCGGGCCATGGCCACCGCCCGACGGGCCGTTGATCTGGCCCGGACCCTGCGCGGCAACGCGAACCTCAAGGTTCGTCAGCCGCTCGCAAGGATGTGGCTGGCACTGCCGGGCGGCGACCTCCATGAGCTCGACGCCCTGGTCGCTCTCATCGCCGAGGAACTCAACGTCCGTCACGTGGAGTTGATCGGCGACGAGTCGGACCTGGTGGAGCGTCGGCTCAAGGTGCTCCTTCCAAAGCTCGGCAAGCGACTCGGATCGGCCATCCCGGCCGTGATGGCCGCGGCTCGCGATGGCGCGTTCGAGATCGACGCCGATGGATCGGTCACGCTTGCGGGGGTCACGCTGGCGGCCGATGAGGTCGAGATCATGGCGACGCCCCGGCCGGGAACGGTGGTCGCCCACGACGACGGTCTCCTCGTGGTGCTCGACACGGACCTGACCGCGGACCTGCTCGCAGAAGGGGATGCCCGCGAATTGCAGCGTGCGATCCAGGACCTCCGAAAGGACGCCGGACTCGAACTCGACGACCGCATCCTGCTGCACGTTGCCGGGCTCGCACGGGGTGTGGCCGATCATCTCGACCTGGTCGCATCCGAAACGCTGGCGGATCTGGTGGCTACGCCACCGCCCGGTTCCGTCACGGGGACGGTTGCGCTCACGGCCGGAGTCGCGACGATCTCGCTCGCCCGCCGCGGCGAGGGTCAGCCGCCGTCATGACGACCGGAACGGTCGGCCGCGCGCTGTGGGCGCCGTTCATCGGGCTCGTTGCGCTCGTGGTCGCGCTGGATCAACTGACGAAGTCCTGGATCGAGACGGAACTCTCCGGTGGCCGGGTGATCGTGTACCTGGGCGGTGCCCTGCGGCTCGTCTATTCGCAGAACGACGGGGCCCTGTTCGGCCTGTTCCGCGGCCAGGTGCTGATCTTCGCCCTGCTGAGCCTGGCCGTGATCGCGATGATCGTGGGCTTCCACGCGCGGGCCGGTCGAAGCCCGTACATGACCCTGACTCTCGGGCTGCTCCTGGGTGGTGCCATCGGCAACGCCATCGACCGATTTCGGCTGGGCTACGTGATCGACTTCGTGGACGGTGGCGTCGGT
>JANMPD010000181.1:0-5287 GCA_031369685.1 Chloroflexota bacterium
GGAAGATCCAGTCGAGATTCGGCGATGAAGTTCGCGACCTTCTCGTCGACGTCGGCCGCGATCCGAACAAGATCGAACCGCGAGCCAGGGTTCGAGTCGATCGCGATATTGATGTCGGCGGGATCCATCCCGAGCAGTCCAGCAAGGCGCTGTACGACGTCGGCCCGTTGGCCTTCGGGAAGGTCGGCCGGGCGGATCTTGACGGTGTAGGAGGGCACGTTGGCAACGAGTGGCGCCCCGTTTCGATCGTAGATGACCCCACGAATGGACTCGATCGATTGCGACACGGCCCGATTCGCCTCCGCAAGGGTCACGAATTGACCGTGGCTGGCCACCTGGAGCATGAACAGTCGCACGCCGAGCACCGTCGAGAGCAAGGCGACCACGAGCCCGAACACCATGAACCGGATCGGGAATCGAGGATCTGCGGCCGGCTTCTCCCCGATGCCGGCGGTCTCGGCGCTCACCAGTCCACCCGTTCTTCCGTCCGGTATCGATCGCGGATCGAGAGCACGAGGGGCCCAAAGATCAAGCCGAGCACAGCGTCGTAGGCCGCGCCAGGCATGAACCGGGCGATCGGATCGGCCACCATGACCGG
The DNA here is from genome assembly GCA_031369685.1 of Chloroflexota bacterium. Lineage (GTDB taxonomy): Bacteria > Chloroflexota > Limnocylindria > Limnocylindrales > CSP1-4 > UBA5189. Next base: position 599 of record JANMPD010000181.1, read on the forward strand.
CGGTCGAATAGCGGCGATGAGGCCGAACAGGATCATTGAATACACGAGGCTCACGATAGGGACGGCGATCACGGGCGCCAGTGGACGAATGCGGATGAATGTTCGCGCGATCAGGATCGAGAGGCCAACCGCGACGACCAGCGCAAAGACCGACGTCCCGAGAGGCCGCGCCGCGAGACTGTCGAGCATGATGCCGCCGATCAGTGCCCAGGCCAACCCCGCTTCAAGCCGGGTTGCGATGGTCCAGATGACTCCGAACACGAGCACGGGGTGGGGGTGAGCGTCGCCGACCCGAAGGTACGGAACCACGCTCAATTCGATAAGGGCGGCGACCGTCGCTCCAATCGCGGCGAGTAACAGGGTCATCAGGCGACGTCGATCCTCGGCGTGCCGGCCAGGAGTCGAAGCGGAAGCTGAACCCGCGTTCACCACAGACGGACGGCCGGGCCGCGTCCGAGCCGCAGTATCCCACGGGTCTGCCGGGTGAGCAACGGACGCGCAAGCCCACGTCCCGCCCTTCCCCTGCCACTGAGGTGCCCATCACTTTTCGGGTCGGATGTTTCACGTGAAACACCGCCCGCCGATCGGGAGGCGATGCGTGCAGCCGGCGCTAAGCGTGCGTTAAGCGGGTCCCTCCAGCATCTACCTCCTGACCCGGGGTCGGCGAGCCCCAGTCCGTCTCACGGTCTCGCGTCACTGCTCCTCGAAGCCGTGGAAGGCCCGGAAATGCTAGAATCTGTGCTTGTGAAGCACTTTCTCAAGAGGGCCTCGTGGGCCGAGTGATCGCCTGCACGAATCAGAAGGGCGGCGTCGGCAAAACCACCACCGTCGTGAATCTCGCGAGCTATCTGGCGCTGGCTGGGGACCGGGTACTCGTGATCGATCTCGACCCGCAGGGCAACGCCACCAGCGGCCTCGGGATCGACCGATCTGAAGGTGCTTCGGTGTACGACGCGGTCGTGGACGACGCCGAACTTGCCCACCTCGTTCGCACGAGCGCGATCCCAGGACTCTCTGTCGTGCCATCGTCGATCGCGCTCGCCGGGGCCGAGGTCGAACTTGCGCCTCTGGAGCAGCGAGAGCGACGCCTGGCTCGCCTGCTCGTTCCGATTCGTGATCAATTCGACTACATCCTGTTGGACTGTCCGCCTGCACTCGGGCTCCTGACCGTCAATGCCCTCACGGCTGCCGACGGCGCGCTGATCCCGATCCAGTGCGAGTACTACGCACTCGAGGGTCTGTCGCAGCTGCTTGCGACGATCGCCCTCGTTCGTGATCACCTCAATCCCCGGCTGGAGATCGATGGCGTGGTGCTGACCATGTTCGACGGCCGCACCAATCTCTCGGCGGAGGTGGCGAGCGAAGTGCGGGCACACCTCGCCGACCGGGTTTACGAGACCGTGATTCCCAGGAATGTGAAGCTCTCCGAGGCTCCGAGCCACAGCCTCCCGATTCACGTGTACGCCCCGGAGTCGCGCGGCGCGGCCGCCTATCAGGCGCTGGCGGTTGAGTTCCGCTCACGCTTTCCTCGCGGGCCGATCGGCGGCCTGTCAACACCGGGCAATGCGGCCCTGGTCGCATGATGAACAGCCGGCCAGAACGACCGTCAGGCCTCGGCCGTGGCCTCGCAGCCCTCATCCCGCAGCGCCCGGCGCATGGGACCGGATCCACGGACATCCCGCTTGATCGGATCCGCGCTAATCCGAGGCAACCGCGCCTTCGAATGGACGACGCTGCCCTGGCCACCCTGACGGCGAGCATCCGTGAGCACGGCGTGATCCAACCGGTCCTGGTGATTGAGCTGGTGGATGGCTATCAGCTGGTTGCCGGCGAGCGCCGGGTACGGGCGGCGCGAGCCGCCGGCCTCGAGCGGATCCCGGCTGTCATCCGGCAACTCGCGGACCGAGAGCAGCTTGAACTCGCCCTGGTGGAAAATCTCCAGCGAGAGGACCTGGATCCGCTCGAATCAGCCCGTGCCTACCGGCAGCTGATCGACGAGTTCGGGTTTTCCCAGGAGGCACTCGCGGCTCGCGTCGGACGGGCTCGCTCGACGGTCGCCAACACGCTGCGGCTGCTCGACCTCCACAGCAGCGTCCAGGCGGCCGTGGCCGACGGCGCCATCACCGAAGGCCATGGTCGAGCGATCGGCGGGCTCCCGATCGAGCATCAGCAGCCGATCGTGGCTACGGTCATCGCGCAGGACCTGTCCGTGCGACAGACGGAGGAGTTCGTGCGGCGCCTGCGGGAGCCGCGATCAGCACAACCGGCTCCATCCGTGCGTGACGGAGAGACCGAACGCGTGGAAGAGGACCTGCGGCGCGCGCTCGGCACCAAGGTTCGACTTGCCCGGTCCCGGCGCGGGGGACGCATCGTCATCGACTACTACACCGAGGAAGAGCTCGGGCGCCTCTACGAGCGCCTGATGGGAGGAACTGCGTGACGGAGCCCACGGTCGGACCGAACGGCGCCAAAGAGGCGGGCACGACCCGTCGCAAGAAGGCCGCGGGTTCGGATTACACCGCCGCGAGCATCCAGGTCCTGGAGGGCCTCGAGGCCGTTCGCCGGCGGCCCGGCATGTACATCGGCTCGACCGACGTGCGAGGGCTGCATCACCTCGTCTGGGAGGTCGTCGACAACTCGATCGACGAGGCGATGGCGGGCCACGCCACCACGATCCGAGTCACGATCACCAAGAACGGTATGGTCGAGGTCATCGACGACGGACGCGGTGTCCCGGTGGGCAAGCACGCGACCGGAAAGGACGCCCTCGAGGTCGTCCACACGGTACTCCACGCTGGCGGCAAATTCGGCGGAGGTGGCTACAAGGTTTCGGGCGGGCTTCACGGTGTCGGCGTCAGCGTCGTCAACGCGCTGTCGGATCATCTTCGAGTCGAGACCGCTCGCGACGGATTCATCTGGGCCCAGGAATACATTCGCGGCAAGCCCACGGGGGCGGTCAAGAAGGTCGGCCCGCAGGGCACCCGTCGGGGCACGAAGACCACGTTCCGTGCCGACCCCGAGATCTTCGAAACGATCGAGTACTCCTTCGACACCGTTTCGCAGCGCCTGCGTGAATCGGCGTACCTGACCAAGGGGGTCTGGATCACGCTCATCGACGAACGCATCGATCGAGAGCGATCCTTCTACTTCGAGGGCGGTCTCCAGTCATTCGTGCGGCATCTCAACCGGAACAAGGAGGCGCTCCATACGCGCCCGATCTACGTCGAGCGGCGCGAGGGATCGACCGCCGTCGAAGTCGCCCTTCAGTACAACGACACCTACACGGAGAACGTGCTGGCGTTCGCGAACAACATCAACACCGTCGACGGCGGGACGCATATCACCGGTTTCCGGGCGGCGCTCACCAGCTCCCTCAACGACTGGGCCCGCAAGGCGGGCATCCTCAAGGATGCCGACGGCAACCTGTCCGGCGACGACGTCCGGGAAGGCCTGACAGCCGTGATCAGCGTCAAGCTGACCGATCCGCAGTTCGAAGGGCAGACCAAGGCCAAGCTCGGCAATGCCGAGGTCAAGGGCCAGGTCCAAACGGCCGTGAGCGACAGCCTGACCCAGTATCTCGAGGAGAACCCCGGCGACGGTCGGCGCATCATCGAGAAGTGTCTGACTTCAGCGCGAGCGCGCGAGGCGGCACGCAAGGCGCGCGATCTCGTGATCCGCAAGGGTGTCCTCGATGGACTGTCACTCCCGGGCAAGCTCGCCGACTGCCAGGAGCGGGACCCAGCCAGGAGCGAGATATTCATCGTCGAGGGCGATTCGGCCGGTGGCTCGGCGAAGCAGGGCCGTGACCGACGCTTCCAGGCGATCCTGCCACTCCGCGGCAAGGTCCTCAACGTCGAGAAGGCGCGCCTCGACAAGATCGTGGCCAGTGAGAACGTCCGACCCCTGATCATCGCGCTGGGCGCGGGCATCGAGGGCATCGGCGACAGCTTCGACATCACCAAGCTCCGATACCACCGGGTCATCATCATGACCGACGCGGATGTGGATGGCGCCCACATCCGGACGTTGCTGCTGACACTGTTCTTCCGGCACATGCCCCAGATCATCGAGATGGGGTACCTCTACATCGCCCAGCCGCCGCTCTATCGGATCTCCACGGGGAAGATCACGAAGTACGCACAGTCGGAGCGAGAGCGGGACAAGATCATCAAGGAAATCAACCTCAAGAACGTGAGCGTGCAGCGGTTCAAGGGCCTCGGAGAAATGAACGCCGACCAGCTCTGGGACACGACCATGAACCCGGAGACTCGCGTCCTGATGCGCGCCGAGATCGACGACGCCGCCGAGGCCGACAGCATCTTCACGATGCTCATGGGCGAGAAGGTCGGGCCCCGCAAGGACTTCATCAAGAGCGAGGCCAGAAAGGTCCGCAACCTTGACATCTGACCTCCGGCGAACCACGGAGATGGCGGGTCGACGGTTCACGTTCGAGCCCCATCGCTGCTTTGCCTGCGGTGAGCTCAACGAGCACGGCCTGCATCTCGTTCTGCACACGGACGCCACCGGCTGCTGGTCGGAACTCGCCATCGACCCGGCGTTCCAGGGCTGGGAAGGGGTGATCCACGGCGGGATCCTGTGCACGATCCTCGATGAAGTCATGGGCTGGGCGGTCATCGGCCGCGACACCTGGGGCGTGACGGCCCGCATCACGGTCGAATTCAAGCGGCC
>JANMPD010000227.1:0-2400 GCA_031369685.1 Chloroflexota bacterium
CGCGGTCGCGCGTGATCCGGCGCCCCACCAGATCCGGTCGCGCAGGCCGGGCGAGTGCGGCTCGGGGCGAAGCAGCCCGGGCGGGTTCGGGAACATCGGGGATGGGCTCGGCTCGGCGAACCCGACACCGGACAGGCCCTCGAGGAAGTCCTCGCTGTGCTGGCGGGCCATGTCAGCGTCGGTCCTGCCGTCGGCCGGCACGTGGCCGAAGTATCGGAATCCATCGATGACCTGCTCTGGCGAGCCGCGGCTGATCCCCAGCTGCAAGCGACCGCCGGCGATGAGGTCCGCGGCACTGGCATCCTCGACCATGTACATCGGGTTCTCGTAACGCATGTCGATGACGGCGGTCCCAATCTCAATGCGCTTGGTCCGCGCCCCAATCGCGGCGAGGAGGGGGAACGGCGAGGCGAGTTGCTGGGCGAAGTGGTGGACGCGGAAGTAGGCGCCGTCGGCGCCCAGGTCCTCGACTGCCTCGGCGAGCTCGATCGACTGGATCAGCGCGTCCGCGCCGGAGCGCACGTGCGAGTACGGCGATGCCGACCAGTGCCCGAACGAGAGGAACCCAATCTTCTTCATCCAGAAATTCTACGGGCGAATGCATCGACGACGCGGACGCCCTGCTACGCCTCGTCCCCGATGCGGGTCCGCAGGATGGCCAGCGTGCGCTCCAAGGCCTGCGCGTCGGCATCGTCAAGGCGGGGCGGTGGGCGACGTCGTGCCGTGATCCTCACGGCGATGGATCAGCTTCCAGCCAACCGGCGTGCGACCGGGAGGAAGGCTTCGAGGTCGGCGTCGAAGCAGACAACGTAGCTCAAACCCCACCGCTCGCGGCGCTCGACCAAGGCATCAGCCATCGCCTCGACATCGCCGACGAGCGCATATGGCGATGTCGCCACGAGCTCGGCGTCTATCCAGTCGTCCGCGTCGAGCTCGGCGGGGGTTCGATACATCTCAAAGACCAAGACGCTTCGTTCGGGAGGTGAAGCCGTCCTGCCCGCTTCGGTCACGGCCGCGTCAAGCACGGCGAGCCGCGCATCGAAGGCGCCGATCGCGAATTCGGCGGGGTCCAGGCCACCGTCTGGAAGCGATCTGGGCACCAGCGCGACAATGTCGGCGCGCCGCGCGGCGATCCGGAGCATCCGCGGACCTCCTCCCCCGATCATCAGCGGCAGCGGGCGCTGGACCGGAAGGGGCGTCCCCTCAAGCCCGTCGATCCGATAGTGCTGGCCCTCGAAGTGGACGGGTCCGCCCTCCCACAGGCGGGTCATGATCTCAATGGCCTCCTCGAGGCGCGCCACGCGGACAGGCCCGGGATCGAACGCGACCCCGATCTGGTCGTACTCGCCCTTGTGCCAACCAGCGCCCAATCCGAGCTCAAGCCGGCCACCAGACAGGACGTCGATCGTCGCGGCCTCCTTCGCGAGTAGCGCCGGGTGGCGGAAGTCGTTGTTGTAGACGTAGCTCCCCACGCGTAGGGTCGTTGTTGCGTCCGCGGCCGCGACCTGAAGCACGCCGCATGCCATTGGGTTCAGATAGTGGTCGGCGACGAGCAGTGTCGAGAACCCCTCACCCTCGAGGCGTCCGGCCAGGTTCCGCCACCCAAGGGCGCTGGTATCGCCAGTGAATACCATCCCGAAGCGGAATGGACGCACGCCCTCACTCCCTCCCAACCCATGCAGCATCTCGGTCGGCAATGTGAGTGAGTCTAATAGGCGAGCTGGCATTGGACGCTCGTCGACGCCATCAGGGCACCAGGGGTGCCTACGGCATGCCGATCGAGGGCCGCGATGAGTGGGTCGCGTCGGCCACGCGCCTGGCATGAGATCGCGTACTCCGGCCGTGCCACGGCCCAGCCGGCCGTGCCACGGCCCGTGAGGCCGCTCGCGTCGATGGACTCGGTGACGAGGACGTCGTACGCGTCCCGGTCCCCTCCCTCGCCCGTCGCACCAGCTCGGTGATCGCCACTGCGTCCTCGCCCTGGGGTGTCGACCGATGTTGCGGTCGATCGCGCTCTAAGGGGATCCCGAACGCTATCGGTTCAATAGCAGCCTCGGCGAACACAAAAACGCCGGCGGGGCGGTCGCCCTCGCCGGCGTCGTGTGCCTTGTTCGGCTACGGACCGAGCTCTAGCGTTCCCTCGATCCGTTCCATCCCTGCTCGGAGATCTCCCGCCCCAGAGATCGCGTTCATGTCGTCGAAGAACGCCTGGCAGCTGGCCGACCGCGGGTCGTTCATCTGCCACACGAAGATCGCCTTCACCGGGGATCCACGCTCGAAGACGATCGCGGCGCGCGTGCCCACCGGTGCGTCGCTCTTCGTCGACTCCGTGACGTCACCGCCGATCCAGAGCAAGCCATCGATGGTCCGCGTGCACTCGAGATCGACGGTGTAGCCGCC
>JANMPD010000238.1:0-17130 GCA_031369685.1 Chloroflexota bacterium
AAGCACTCCGTATCCTCGCTGACATGGACCGTCGAAAGGTCGAAGCCGGGACGGATCGTTGGAGACCGTCTCTCGGCGTGTAGTCAACATTGCGACTCCGGCGGATGCCCGGAGCGCACGGAGCCTGAGGAGGACTGGACACATGGCGCAGGCCTATTGCGTGAAGGACAAGATGAAAGTCGAAGTCCAGAACCCGGTTCAGATCACGATGAAGAACGGCAAGCCCGCGCTTTCGGGCACCTGCCCGAAATGTGGCACCAAGGTGTTCAAGATTGGCGGCTGACGCCCTCGCGTTCTGAACCTTGAACCCCCCGTCGGGTATCTGGCGGGGGGTTCTGCATGTCCGGGTGGTGATCCGTCCTGGGTCACCCGTGCCGATGGTGGGAGCGCCGGGGCCCTCTGGTAGAATCAAGCGGTCACAAATCACGTTCTTGATTCAGGATGCGGCCACGGTTCGGCACGAAGCGAGGGCCCCCTGCGGAGGTTCCACCATGACCGTACGTGTCGGCATCAACGGCTTCGGCCGGATTGGTCGCCAATCTCTCAAGGCGATCTTGGAGCGCGCCCCGAGCGTCGAGGTCGTTGCCGTGAACGACCTCGTCGAAACGAGCATGAACGCGCTCCTGTTCAAGCACGACTCGACGTACGGCGCGTACCCCGGGACCGTGGACCATACCGATGACGCCCTGATCATCGACGGCCGCGAGATCAAGGTCCTGAAGGAACGGGATCCCGCCACCCTCCCGTGGGGCGATCTGGGCGTTGACATCGTCCTCGAATCGACCGGCATCTTCACCGACGCGGAGAAGGCTCGGGCCCACATCACGGCCGGCGCGAAAAAGGTCATCATCAGCGCCCCGGCGAAGGGCGAGGACATCACCATCGTCCTCGGCGTGAACGACGACCGATACGATCCCGCCAGCCACCACATCATCAGCAATGCCAGCTGCACAACGAACTGCCTGGCCCCGGCCGCGAAGGTCGTCCATGACCTCGTCGGCATCGAGCGCGGACTGATGAACACGATCCACTCATACACGAACGACCAGCGAATCCTCGATGTCGCCCACAAGGACCCGCGTCGAGCTCGTGCCGCCGGGCAGAACATCATCCCGACCAGCACCGGAGCCGCGAAGGCCCTGGCCCTGGTGATCCCTGACCTCAAGGGCAAGTTCGACGGCTTCAGCCTCCGAGTGCCGACGCCCACCGTCAGCGTCGTCGACTTCACGGCGACCGTGAAGCGTGAGACCTCGGTCGAGGAGCTGAATGCCGCCTTCCGGAATGCGGCAACGGGACGGCTCGCGGGCATCCTCGGTGTGTCCGACGAGCCACTCGTGTCCTCCGACTTCCGCGGCGACAGCCGTTCCTCGATCATTGACTCGGCCAGCACGATGGTCCTCGGTGGGAACTTCGTGAAGGTCATCGCCTGGTATGACAACGAGTGGGGCTACAGCTGCCGTTGTGCCGATCTCATCGAGCTGATCGCGTCCAGGCTCCCGGCCGCCGCTGCCGCGTGACGGTTCGCCTCCGCCGCGTTCGTCGCGGCGCCGCTCCAGCGCTCAACTCCGCACGCCGACGGGCAGGGACATCATGGACAAACTGACCATCCGCGACGTCGATGTCGCAGGCAAGCGCGTCTTCTTGCGTGTCGATTTCAACGTACCCCTCGAGGACGGCAAGGTCACGGACGACTCCCGGATCCGAGCCGCGCTGCCGACCATTCGCCACCTCCTGTCGCACGGCGCGAAGGTCATCCTGGCGAGTCATCTCGGGCGACCCAACGGCAAGGTCCATGACGGGCTGCGTCTGCGACCGGCGGCCGAGCGCCTGACCCAGCTGATCGGCAAGAACGTGTCCGTAACCGGCGACGCCCTGGGCGTTGGCACGGTCGACGCGATCAAGCGCCTGCGGCCCGGCGAGCTGATCCTTCTCGAGAACCTCCGCTTCCACGCGGAGGAGGAGAAGAACGATCCAGCCTTTGCCGCGCAACTCGCCGCGTACGCGGACATCTACGTGAACGATGCATTCGGGACGGCGCACCGCGCCCACGCTTCGACCGTGGGGGTCCCCAAGCTCCTGCCCGCCTATGCCGGCTTCCTCATGGAGCAGGAAATCGCCCAACTTTCGAACCTGCTGGAGGCGCCTGCGCGGCCGTTCGCCGCGGTCGTCGGCGGAGCCAAGGTGTCGGGCAAGCTGAACGTCCTCGACAACCTGATGTCGAAGGTCGATGTGCTCGTCCTCGGCGGCGGCATGGCCAACACCTTCCTGCTGGCCCAGGGCAAGTCGATCGGAAAGAGCCTCGCCGAGCACGACATGGTGGATGAGGCTTCCCGCGTGCTCGCATCCGCCTCGGCTCGCGGCGTCCGGGTGATCCTCCCGGTCGACGTGATCGTGGCCAAGGAAGTCACGCGCGGTACCGAATACAAGACGCTCCTCGCGGACAAGATCCCCGCGTCGTGGCATATCGTCGACGTCGGAGCGGCCACCCTCGAGCTCATGGAGGATGCGCTCCGGGACGTCAAGACGGTCTTCTGGAACGGACCGCTCGGCGTGTTCGAGATCCCATCCTTCTCCCACGGGACCAAGGCCATCGCGCGGTTCCTGGCCGCGCGGTGTGACGAGGGCGCGACGGTCGTCGTCGGCGGCGGCGACTCGGTCGCAGCGATCCAGCAACAGGGACTGGCTGGGCGCTTCACCCACATCTCCACGGGCGGTGGTGCAAGCCTCGAGTTCCTCGAAGGCCGCGAACTCCCGGGTGTCGCCGTCCTTCCGGATCGAGGTGCCGAATGAGCGTCGACACGTCCATCGCGCTCGTCGCAGCGCGCGAGATTCTCGATTCCCGAGGCAATCCCACCGTGGAGGTCGACGTGCTGCTCGCGGGCGGGTCGGTCGGTCGGGCCGCGGTTCCGTCCGGAGCCTCGACCGGCGCTCACGAAGCCGTCGAGCTGCGAGACGGAGACAAGGGTCGGTACGGCGGCAAGGGCGTTCGCCACGCCGTCGAGAACGTCATCGTCGAGATCGGTCCGGCCGTGGTTGGCCTCGATGCAGCCGATCAGTGGGGCGTGGACCACGCGATGATCGAGCTCGATGGAACGCCCAACAAGGGGCGCATCGGCGCCAACGCCATCCTCGGTGTGTCGCTGGCCTGTGCCCACGCGACGGCCGCCGCGCTCGACCTTCCGCTGTACCGCTACCTGGGGGGCGTCGGCGCCCGCACCCTCCCGGTTCCGATGTTCAATATCCTGAACGGCGGCAAGCACGCCCAGAACTCCACGGATTTTCAGGAGTTCATGGTGATGCCGGTCGGTCTGCCGACCTTCGGTGAGGCGCTTCGGGCCGGCGCGGAGATCTTCGCCGCGCTCCGATCGCTCCTCCACGACGCAGGCCATGCCACCGGCCAGGGTGACGAGGGGGGCTTCGCGCCAGCCCTGGCATCGAACGAAGCGGCGCTCGAGATCGTAGTCCGCGCGATCGAAGCAGCCGGGTATCGCCCCGGTGAGGATGTCGGCATCGCCCTTGACCCGGCCACCACGGAGCTCGTTGAGCCCGGCAGCGGCGCGGACGGGGCCCCGACGCGCTACGTGCTGGCCCGTGAGGGTCGAACCCTGGACTCGGGCGAGATGATCGACCTGTGGGCCGACTGGGCCGCGCGGTATCCCATCGTTTCGATCGAGGACGGCCTCGCCGAGGATGACTGGGCCGGATGGGCGGCACTGACCGCCCGCCTCGGCGATCGCATTCAGCTCGTTGGCGACGACCTCCTGGTCACGAATCCCGGACGTATTCGACGCGGGATCACGGAACGCGCCGCAAATGCCGTCCTGATCAAGCTGAACCAGATCGGAACGCTGACCGAGACGGTCGAAGCCATCGAAACGGCGCGACGGGCCGGCTGGGCCGCGGTTGTCTCCCATCGATCCGGCGAGACCGAGGACACGACCATCGCCGACCTCGTCGTCGGGATGGGTACCGGCCAGATCAAGACCGGCGCACCGTCGCGATCGGAGCGCGTCGCGAAGTACAACCGGCTCCTCCGCATCGAGGAGGAGCTCGAGGGTGGCGCGGCGTTCCTCGGTCGCGCCGCGCTGGCGGGTGGTCCGGGTGGTTCGGCGGTCGACGCATGACCTGCACCTGGCCGCGCGACGCCGCCGGGGTCGGGCCCCTGAACAGCGCCTCGTCTAAATGCTGAGTCGATTCGTCGATCGCGGTGCGGTGATTGCCGCGTTCGTCGGCATCGGGATGGCCGTGACCGTCGGGGTCAGTTTCCTGCTCGTGATTCCGATCGAACCGGTCTACTGGATCATGGCGATCCCGACCGGACTCCTGATCGGCTACTACGCCCAGGCGCGATCGGGCCTCGGGCGCGGCGCGTGGCGTCGGCTGCTCTCGAACGCCGTCTTTGCCGGCGCCGTCACCGGTCTGACCCTCGCCGCGCTCCTCATCGGCGTCAAGGCGCTCTTCTTCGTGGCCGATGACGGGTATCGAGATCCGGGGCTGGGGGGCCGCATCTCGTGCGCATCCGGAGCCGATTGCGTCTATCACCGATACCTCGCGACGCAGCCCGAGGCGCTGGCGCAAGCCGGAGTTGCCGACGCATCGACCTTCTCGGACTACTACTGGGCCCAACAGTGGTCCACCGCTGAATGGCTGGTCATGCTCGCGACGGGATTTTCCGTGGGTGGTGGCGTCATCTATGGTCTGACGCGACCCAGGGTGGATCGCCCGTCGCGGCCATCCGGAATCGTGCCCGCAGCCTGAACCCGCGGTGCTGAACGCGGGTCGATCCCGTCGTCGTGGCGTCCAACCAGCCGACGCGAAACGCTCCAGCTGCATCGAAGACCCTCCGGTTGATTCGAATCACGCGGGTGAATCGAAACGCCCCGGCTGAATCGAAACGCCCCGGCGATGCCGGGGCGCTGTGTACTGAGCCGCTGCCTACGATGCCCACGCCAATTCCGCGACGGGCCTCGCGGAGCAGGGAATTCGGGTCAGGCTTTGGTTGTCGCCTTCTTCGCCGGGGCCTTCTTGACCGCGGTCGCCTTGGTCGCGGTCGCCGTCTTGGTCGCCGAAGCCTTGGGCTTCGGGGCTGCCTTCACCGCCTTGGCCTTGGCCTTGGTTGGCGGTGCCTTCGGCGTGGCTTGTGCGGCCGCTGCCTTGGCAGCAGCTGCGGTCGCGGCCGCGGCGGCTTCCGCCCGGCTGGACTTGCTCAGGGCTGCCCGGGCCTTGCCCGCGGCGGTTTGGGCGCCCTTGGCCTTGCCGGCCTTGCCGGCCGCGATCCGGGCCCTGGCCGCCTTGAGGGCTGCGGCCTTGCCAATGGTCTTTGCGACGTGGGACGACGCTGCCGCCGTTCCGCCAACCGCGGCATTGACCTTGCGGACCAGACGCGACTTGCGGCGCGCGGCGGCGTTCGGGTGAATCGCGCCGGTCTTCGCGGCCCGGTCGAGCGCGCTGATGGCTTCGATGAGCGCGAGCTGCGGATCGATGCCTTCGGTCGGGGTGATCGCGGCCGCGAGGGCGCTCTTGACGAGGGTCTTGGCTACGGTCCGACGGGGACCGAGGATCGCGTGTCGGCGCTCGGCTGTACGGACGCGCTTCAAGCCCGACGGGGTGCGAGCGCCAGTCCATGTCCGGGGCGTCTTGGCCAAGGTGCGAAACCTCTCGTGAAGTGATCTGGATCGAAGGCACGGGGCGCAAGGCGCCCGGGCGCGAACGGGGATGGTACCAGAGCCGACACGAAAGAGCCACGGGCCGGCTGAGTACCTGCTGACCGCAACGCCCGCGTGGCCTCGTCCGATCACGCATGCGCCGGGCGACTGTCAGACTGCCCGACGATGATCGCTATTGTCGGCGGCCTTGGTGCCGCCATCTGCTGGGCCGTGGCGACGCTGTGTTCGTCGCGCTCGAGCCGAATGATCGGCCCGATGTCGGTCCTGGCGTGGGTGATGATCTTCGGCTTCGTCGTCAGCGTTCCTCCCTCGCTGGCGTCGGCCGGGGCGCTCGCCTCGATGTCGGGCGCCCAGATTCTCGGCCTGATCGTCAACGGGGCTTCGTACACCGGGGGCCTGCTGCTGGCGTACCAGGCGCTCGTCATCGGGCGGGTCTCGATCGTGGCGCCGATCCTGTCGACGGAAGGCGGCGTCGCGGCACTCGCATCGGTGGTCCTCGGGGAGGCCCTCGGAATCCCGACGGCCGTCGTCCTCGCGGTCATCGCAATCGGGGTCGTCCTGGCATCGATCGACCGTCGAGCCGACGAAATCGCCGAAGCCGTGACCCCGTTGAGCGGCGGTGATCCTTCCGATCTCGTCGACATCGTGTCCGCACCGACCGCGCCCGAGCCCGGCGCGCGAGTCCGCCATGCCCGCGAAGATCCGGCTGCAACGCGCCGGAGCATCCTCCTCGCAATCGCCGCCGCAGTGGCGTTCTCGATCGGCCTGGTGACGAGCGCTCGTCTCGGCGACGTGCCGATCGGCTGGATCCTGCTGATCTCGCGGTTGGTCGGCGTGCTCCTGATCGCGCTTCCGCTGGCGGCTCGGGGGCGGCTCCGGATCTCGCGGCGTGCGCTGCCGCTGGTCGTGGTTTCCGGGGTGCTGGAAGCGCTCGGCAGCGGCCTTTACGTCACGGGTGCGCACGCGAGTGCCGCCGCGGCTGCCGTGCTGAGTTCGCAGTTCGCAGCGATCGCGGCTTTGTCGGCGTTCCTCCTGTTCGGGGAGCGGCTCGGGCGCGTGCAGCTCGTCGGGATCGTGCTTGTCTTCGTAGGCGTGACGGCGCTCGCGATCGTCCGGGTCTGAGGGACTCCGAGCCTCGCCGGACTCCGAGGCCCGCCGGACCCGGAGGGCGCGCCGAACCCCGGCGGGCGCGCCGAACCCGGAGGGCGCGGGTCGGTGGACTCGAAGTCGTCGTCTCGGCGCCGGCCCTAGTCCCGGACCAGCATCGCGCCGACCGGCGTGCCGCCGGGCGTGTCGGACGGGCGTGTCGGACGGGCGTGCCGAACTCGTCGAATTCCACCCACGCGGGAGCAATTCCAGGTTCCCCCGCCAAATGGCGCGGCCGGTGAGCGCCTGACACAAACCAGGTTTCGAGCCGAGCGTGGGCCGCGGTCCGGTCATGATCCGATCCCGACGAGCTCCCGGGTGAGTAGGAGATGACGGGAATCCGAGCCTGGAACTCACGAGCTGGACGATCCCATTCGTGGCTTCCGGCGTTCGCGAATGAGGATCGCAGCGAAGCCCAGCCAGGCCACGAGGCCGAAGACGCCGCCCCCGAGGTTCACGGTCATCATGGCGAGACCGCCCAAGGCTGGCACGAACGAGAGTCGCCGGGCTGGACTTGCCCAGAACTTGACGGCGATCACGATCATCCCGCCCGCGCCGACGATCACGCCGATGACGTACGGCAGCCCGAACGCCTTGATTCCCAGTCCGTCCTCCAGGCCGTTGGCGACGCCGGCCACGGCACACGCGACCGCAATCACAAGAAGGTTCGACGCCTGAGGGAGGAGCGGGCGCGCGACGTCTCGTAACGTCAGGAGCGAGGCGGCGGTCAGGATCAACGCGGCGCTATATGCGTACACGGTGAAGTAGTCGGCGACGGTTGTCGGATTGATGTAGTGAGGCTGGAGGAGGATCTTCTGGACACCATGTGCGGCCCATACGACACCGGTGAGGACTCCGATTCCGAGCCTCACAAGCAATCCTGCCCCGCTCCAACCCTGGACGACGGTCTGCATCGCCACCTCCCGATCGTGTATATCGTCCCACGATATATAAGCCTGTCCGACCCGCTCTGTCAACGGGGTCCCGTGATGCGGTCTGCCCGAGCCGGCGCCAACCGCCCGACCCGAACCGGCGCCAACCGCCCGACCCGAACCGGCGCCAACCGCCCGACCCGAGCCGGCGGCAACCGCCCGACCCGAACCGGCGGCAACCGCCCGACCCGAGCCGGCGGCAACCGCCCGACCCGAACCGGCGGCAACCGCCCGACCGGCTACACTCCGGCACCGTGACCATCCCCCAGGCGCGATTGCGCAACTTCTCGATCATTGCCCATATCGATCATGGCAAGAGCACGCTCGCCGATCGATTGCTCGAGGCTACCCATGCCATCGACCCCCGGCAGATGACCAGCCAGGTGCTCGATTCGATGGACCTCGAGCGCGAGAAGGGGATCACGATCAAGGCCCGCGCCGTCCGCCTCGAATACACGGCGAATGACGGCCTCGTCTACGGGCTCAACCTCATCGACACGCCCGGCCATGTCGACTTCAGCTACGAGGTCAGCCGCAGCCTCCAGGCATGCGAGGGCGCGATTCTTGTCGTTGATGCCGCCCAGGGGATCGAAGCCCAGACGCTCGCCAACGTCCACCTCGCCCTGGCTGAAGGCCTGACCATCATCCCGGTCCTCAACAAGATCGACCTCCCGTCGGCCCAGCCGGACGTGGTCATGGACGAACTCGAGAACATCCTGGCGATTCCGCGCGAGGAGGTGATCCTGGCGTCGGCGAAGGAGGGAATCGGGATCACCGAGATCCTCGAGGCCGTCGTGGCTCGCGTCCCAGCCCCGAAGGGCGACCCCGTCCTCCCCCTGCAGGCGCTCGTCTTCGATTCCCACTACGACCAGTACAAGGGCGTGATCGTCTACGTCCGCCTCGCCCAGGGGACGCTCCGGGACCACGACCGGGTCCGCCTGATGCAGTCCGGCGCCGAGGCCGACCTCCTCGAACTCGGTTTCTTCCGGCCGGCGCTGGTGCCCGTACCGGAGATCCATGCCGGCGACGTCGGTTACGTGGCGACGGGGCTGAAGAACGTGCGCGAGGCGCAGGTCGGCGACACGATCACCCTCGCCGGCGCGCCCGCTTCCGAGCCGCTGCCCGGCTACAAGGAGGCCAAGAGCCTCGTATTCGCGGGTATCTACCCGGTCAGTGGCGAGGACTACCCGCTCCTCCGGGATGCCATCGAGAAGCTCCACCTGAACGACGCGTCGTTCACGTACGAGCCCGTGAGCTCGGTGGCACTCGGCTTTGGATTCCGGTGCGGTTTTCTCGGGCTCCTCCACATGGAGATCGTCCAGGAGCGCCTGGAGCGCGAGTTCAACCTCGATCTCATCGCCTCTGCGCCGTCAGTCGAATACCAGGTCCTGATGACCCACGGACGGGGCACGATCACGATCGACAACCCGGCGTTCCTGCCCGCGATCTCCGAGATCGAGGAGATCCTCGAGCCGTGGGTCCTGCTGTCGGTGGTGACCCCGTCGACGTACATCGGTCCGCTCATGGAGCTGTCCACGAACCGGCGCGGCAGCTTCATCGGCCTCGAATACATCGATCCCGTGCGGGTCCTCATGAAGTTCGAACTGCCGCTGGCCGAGTTGATCGTCGACTACTTCGACCAGCTCAAGACGCGGACGGCCGGGTATGCCTCGATGGACTACGAGGAGATCGGCTATCGGGCGGCCAACCTCGTCAAGCTCGACGTCATGGTCGCCGGCGAACCCGTGGACGCGCTGTCGATGATCGTCCACCGCGACAAATCGGTGTCGCTCGGACGGACGCTCGCGGAGCGGCTCAAGGCGCTGATCCCGCGCCAGATGTTCGAGATCCCGATCCAGGCGGCCATCGGCTCGAACGTGATCGCCCGAGAATCGGTACGGGCCATGCGGAAGAACGTCCTCGCCAAGTGCTACGGTGGCGACATCAGCCGCAAACGGAAGCTGCTTGAGAAACAGAAAGAGGGCAAGCGCCGGATGAAGCGCGTCGGGTCGGTCGAGATTCCGCAGGAAGCCTTCCTCGCGATGCTCCGAACGGACGCCAGCTGAGCCGTGGAGGACCAACTCCGGACCCTCGTGGCGTTCGCGCTGACGCTGCTGCTCGTGATGCTTCGACTCGAGGCTGAGCGCTTCGGGACGGCCGAATACGACGAACCGGTCCGCGGCCGGGCGCCCTCCGTCCTCCGTCGGCTGACCTGGTACCTGGTTGGCGTCGGGGGCATCGTGGCCGTCCTGGTGATCCACCCGGCCGCGACCAGGGATCTCTTCTTCACCGGGGGTGGCAGCAACGGGATCGTGCTTGGTTTCGGGCTGGCAGGGGTCGGTGCCGGGATTGCCGTCGGCGTCGCCTGGCTTCGCTATCACCATCTTCGACTGCCGGACATCAGCCAGTACCCCGGGGCACTGCTCAACGAAGTGGCCACGGCGTTCTTCGACGAGGCGGTGTTCCGGGGTGCGCTCCTTGGATTCCTGATCGTTGTCGGCGTGGATCCCGTCCTCGCGGTCCTTGCGCAGGCGGCGACGTACACCCTGGCAACCCGGCTCGGGGCCCCGGGCCGGGACCGTTCGATGTTCCTGCTGTCGTTGATCATCGGTCTCGTTGCGGGCTGGGCGACGATCCTCACCGGGGGCATCGCTGCATCGATTCTCGGGCACGGGGTGACGCGAGTCGCGGTCTTCCTGACCACCGGTCACGCCGGGCAGCCGGCGCCACGCGGGACCGAGGTCGAGGAGATTGACCGTCGACGTCGGGCCCCTGACGGCTGGCATGTCGTCTCGGGTCGGGACATCACGCGCGATCGATAACCCTGGCGTTGCTGCGGATCCGAAGGATGCGGCGGCAGCCGTGCCGGAGCCGCCGCGCTCGCTCTACATCCACATTCCGTTCTGCGTCTCGATCTGTCCGTACTGCGATTTCGTCGTGGTTGCCGGTGATGCCGCGCGGGGCCCGCGGAACCGGATCGAGGCGCTGGTCAACGCACTCCACCGGGAAATCGAGCTCCGTTCTGGCGCGGACCCACAGCGCGGCGCCCGTGAGGACGCACCTCGCCCGCCGCTCGACACGATCTACTTCGGCGGCGGGACACCGTCCCTCCTGCCGGCCGAGGCCATCGCCGACCTGATCGAACTCGTCCGCGGTCGATACGGAATCGCGGATGGGGCGGAGATCTCCCTCGAAGCCAACCCAGGCCCGGATGAGCGGGGCGACGCCGCCGCACTGCGGGATGCCGGAATCACCCGGATCTCGTATGGGGCCCAGGCATTCGACGATGCGGCCCTGCGGAGTCTGGGCCGTCGCCATCGCGTGCAGGACATCGAGGTCGCGTTTCGCGGGGCCCGCGATGCCGGCGTGCCCTCAATCAACCTCGACCTCCTGTACGACGTACCCGGACAATCCTTCGAGGGATTCGCGGCGGCGCTGGAGGCCGCGCTGGCCCTCGAACCGGATCACCTGTCCCTGTACGCGCTCACGCTCGACGATCCCGACGCCGAGGGCCTGACCGGCCCGTCGGGTGACCACCTCCCGACGACACGGGGCGCCCGCGCCTGGCGAACCCGCGCCCGGGCAGCGCAGGACGAGGACCGCGCTGCGTCGATGTATGAACATGCCGTCCGGCGCTTGGCCGCGGCCGGCTTCGACGGCTACGAGATCAGCAACTGGGCCCGGCCAGGCCATCAGAGTCGGCATAACCTGGCCTACTGGACGCGCCGGCCCCACGAGGCGGTCGGTCCCGGAGCGCATGCGTTCGATGGCCGGACGAGGCGCTGGAATGCGGCCCGACTGGACCGCTACATCGCGGCGCTGACACCCGGCGACGGGTCAGCGCCCCATCTTCCGCCGGGCGGTGAGGACCCGATCGATGCGTCGACCGCACGGGCCGAAGACGTGATCCTCGGGTTGCGACTCTCGCTCGGCATTCCTGCCTCGGCCGGCGAGCGGCCGCCACTGGCAGAGCACGTCACCTGGGCCCTGGACGCAGGGATCCTTGAGCGAACCCTTGAGTCTCGCCTGATCCTCACGACCCGCGGGCGGATGCTGTCCAACGAGTTGTTCAGCCGCCTCGTCTGATCCCCCTTCAACAGGCCATGGGCAGCTCGCAGCCCGCAGGGTGCGATTGGCTGGGGTAACAAGAAGAGGCGCCGAGCGTCACACCCGACACGCACCCGGGGAGATTGGATGCGCGCTTCGCTCTCATGTGTCTCCACGACGATCCTCGTGGGCCTACTGGTCGTAGCCTGCACGGCAGGCACGACCTCGCCTCAGATATCCGGGACACTCCCGGCGACTCCAGCTGCGACTCAATCCGCAACTCCAGCCGCGACTCCGGTTGCAACTCCATCCACAACTCCGGAAGCCAACTCACTGCCAACGTGGACTGGCGCGGGGACCATGATCGAGGCCCGCGACCGCCACACGGCAACCCTGCTCCTCGACGGCCGCGTTCTCGTGGCGGGAGGCGGCCCGGACGGAAGATCGGCCGAGCTGTACGACCCAGTGAGCGGCAACTGGACCGCCACCGGGGCGATGGCAAACGCGCGCACCGGGCACACTGCGACCTCGCTGCTCGATGGAAGGATCCTCGTGGCAGGCGGCTACGGCGGCACGAATAGGTTGACGTCCGGCGAGCTCTACGATCCCGGGAGTGGGACATGGACCGCTACTTCGCCCATGGCGGTCGCCCGGATTGGCCACACAGCCACGCTGCTGCCCAATGGCATGGTCCTGATCGCTGGGGGCGACTTCAGTGTCCGGCGCGCCGCAGTTTGCAGAGTTGTTCGCCCCCGCGAGCGGGTCCTGGGCAGCCACAGGCGCGATGGCCGAGGTCCGCGGCGAACACACAGCCACGCTGCTGCGCGACGGAACGGTGCTGGTTGCCGGCGGGGGCGGCGCGGGTGAAGGCTCGGTGCTCGATACAGTCGAGGTCTACGACGCCGCGACCGGGTCCTGGTCGGCTACTGGACCGATGATCGAGCACCGCGGGTACCACACCGCCACCCTGCTCCGCGACGGCCGTGTGATGGCGGCGGGCGGCGGTGGCGGGGGTGGCCCCAACCTGGCTTCGGCCGAGCTGTATGACCCTGCCAACCGGAGCTGGACCGCCACGGCGACAATGAGCGGGATCCGCATCGGTCACACCGCCACGCTGCTGCCCGATGGAAGAGTTCTGGTGGCCGCTGGCGACGGAGGGGCCGGCGAGAGTTTTGGTCCACTGGCCTCCGCCGAGTTGTACGAGCCAAGCGGGCGGTCGTGATCGGCCGATTCGGTCCGAAATTGGCCGGGTCGGGATCCGGTGGATCCGGGCGAAGGCGGCAACGGCCAACCTGACTCGACGCGATCACGTACGGCGGAGGGCCCGCGACTAACCTCATCCGAACCGTTGACGCTCGCAACCGTCGCTGCTACCATCCGATCTACCGTTAGCACTCTGGCATGGAGAGTGCTAACCAACGATCCGTAACGGGAGATCAGGCCTTGGCGCGTCGCATCCGTCGCTCCACCGGCCCACTGGACCATCGCTCAAGCGCGATCCTCCGGGCCGTCATCGACGAATACGTTGTCTCAGCGACGCCCGTGGGCAGCCTTGCCCTGGTTGAGCGCTACGGCCTCGGTGTGTCCAGCGCCACCGTTCGGAACATTCTCGCCGAGCTCGAGCTGTCGGGCCTGCTCACCCACCCCCACACTTCGGCCGGACGGATCCCCACCGATGAGGGCTATCGCTGGTACGTCGAGACGATCATGGAATCGGCGCTCATGCCCGAAGTGGAACAGCTGATGATCCGTCATCAGTTCGGCCAGGTGGAGTACGCGAGCGAGCACTGGTTCCGCCTCGCCGCCTCGACCATCGCCACGATCACCCGGTCGGCCGGCCTCGCGACGCCGGCCAAGCCGGCGGCCGCGCACGTCCGTCGCGTTGATCTCGTCGCGATCAACGATCGACTTGCCAGCCTGGTCCTCGTGCTCCGTGAAGGCGCCCTGAAGCAGGTCCTCGTCAACATCGAATCCGGGACCTCCCAGGACACGCTGACGGCCGTCGCCGCCCGCCTCAACGCGCTCGTCACCGGGCGAACCGCAACCGACATCGCCCGCGCCGTCCGCCGCATTCCGGAGGACCTGCCCGAGGCGGACCTGATCCGCAGGGTCGGGGATCGGATCGTGCGGACGCTCCGCGAATATGACGTCGATGCCGTCGAGGATATCTTCAGCGACGGCCTGCTCAACGTCATGGGCGCGCCAGAATTCGCCCAGAGCGACAAGCTCCGGCGGGTGTTCTCCGCGCTCGAGAATCGGGCCTACCTCGGCGAACTTGTCGGAACCGTGGCCGCGACCGGAGACGTGAGCGTCTTCATCGGCCACGAGAACGCGCCTGCGGACATGCGGGAAGTCGCCCTCGTCCTGGCGCCGTACGGCCAGCCGGGGCGCGCCGTCGGTGTCGTCGGGGTCCTCGGGCCGACGCGCATGGCCTACCCACAGGCCATCGGCACCGTTCGATTCGTGTCCGGGCTCATGAACGAGCTCATCGACCACCTGTACGCCTGAACCTCGGGAGATCCAGCTGAACCATGGACAAGCGCACGCGCGCGCAGCAACGCGCCGACGACATCGATATCAGCCCGACCGCGCTCCTCGCGGAGCTCGAGCGGATCACGAGCGAGCGTGACGCCGCGCTCGCCGAGAAGGAAGAGTTCCTGCTCGCTTTGCAGCGGGAGCGGGCCGAGTTCACCAACTACAAGCGCCGAACGGCCGAGGAACGGCAGGCGATGATCGGGCTGGCCGGGGAGGGACTCATCAACAAGGTGCTCAACGTGGCCGACGACTTCGATCGGGCCATCGACGCCCGCCCGCCCGCGATCGCTGACGACCCGTGGGTCGAAGGGATCGAGGCGATCGACCGCAAGTTGCGCCAGCTCCTCGACAGCGAGGGCGTGTCGGCCATCGAAACGGTCGCCGGAACACCCTTCGACCCGCGCGAACACGAGGCCGTCGCCGGCGTTCCAGGCACGGACCATCCGGACGGCGCGATCGTCATGGAGGTCCGGCGGGGCTATCGGCTGCGGGATCGCGTCCTCAGGCCGGCACTCGTGGCCGTCGCGGCCGGCGCGGCCGGCGCCGAGCCGAGCCAGCCGGCGCCCGGTCACTCCGGCGACGCCGGGCCACATTCCGACAACCCCATCCACTGAACATCAATCGAACGAACAGGAGCGCACACGTGGGAAAGATCATCGGCATCGACCTCGGGACCACCAACTCTGTGGTGGCCGTCATGGAAGGCGGCGAGCCAACCGTCATCGCATCGGCCGAAGGCGGCCGCACCGTCCCGTCGGTCATCGGGTTCTCGAAGACCGGCGAGCGCCTCGTCGGCCAGCTTGCCAAGCGCCAGGCCGTGACGAATCCGTCCAATACGGTCTACTCGATCAAGCGCTTCATGGGCCGCCGATGGGATGACCCCGAGGTCAAGCGCAGCAAGGACCTCGTGCCGTACACCGTCGAGAAGGACGGCAAGACGGACGGGATCAAGGTCAAGCTTGCCGATGGCAACTCCTACTCGCCGCCGGAACTGTCGGCGATGATCCTGCAGAAGCTCAAGGCCGACGCCGAGGCCTATCTCAACGAGAAGGTCACCGAAGCGGTGATCACCGTTCCCGCCTACTTCGACGACACGCAGCGCCAGGCGACCAAGGACGCCGGCCGAATCGCCGGTCTCGATGTCAAGCGGATCATCAACGAGCCGACGGCCTCGGCGCTGGCCTACGGCCTCGACAAGAAGGCGGACGAGAAGGTCGCGGTCTACGACCTCGGTGGCGGCACGTTCGACATCTCGATCCTCGAGCTGGGCGACGGCGTCTTCGAGGTCAAGGCCACCAACGGAGACACCCGTCTCGGTGGCGACGACTTCGACCAGCGGGTCATCGACTGGCTGCTGGCCGAGTTCAAGAAGGACCAGGGAATCGACCTCGCGAAGGACGCCCAGGCCCTTCAGCGCCTCAAGGAAGCGGCTGAGAAGGCCAAGATCGAGCTCAGTTCGACGATGTCGACCGAGATCAACCTCCCGTACATCACGGCCGATGCCACCGGTCCCAAGCACCTCGTGATCAACCTGACCCGGGCCAAGCTCCAGGACCTCGTCGGCGATCTCGTCGAGAAGACGAAGGGGCCGGTCCTCGCCGCGCTCAAGGATGCCGGCCTCAAGCCGGGCGAGATCGACGAGGTCATCCTCGTCGGTGGCATGACCCGGATGCCGGCCGTCCAGGAACTGGTCAAGAACCTGTTCGGGAAGGAGCCGCATCGCGGCGTCAACCCGGACGAGGTCGTCGCGGTCGGTGCCGCGATCCAGGCCGGCGTGCTGGCCGGCGAGGTCAAGGACGTCCTGCTCCTCGACGTGACGCCTCTTTCGCTCGGCATCGAGACGCTCGGCGGGGTCATGACCCGATTGATCGACCGCAACACGACCATCCCGACCTCGAAGTCGCAGACCTTCTCGACCGCCTCTGACAACCAGAGCCAGGTCGAGATCCACGTCCTCCAGGGCGAGCGCGACTTCGCGGCCGACAACAAGACGCTCGGGCGGTTCATCCTCGATGGAATCCCGCCGGCGCCGCGCGGCATTCCGCAGGTCGAGGTGACGTTCGATATCGATGCCAACGGCATCCTCGACGTCAAGGCGAAGGACCGGGCGACGGGCAAGGAGCAGCAGGTCCGGATTACGGCCAGCTCCATGCTCGACAAGTCGGCCGTGGACCAGATGGTCCGCGATGCGCAGGAGCATGCCGAGGAAGACAAGAAGCGCCGCGAGGACGTGGAGACACGGAACCAGGCGGAGCAGCTGACCTACCAGGCCGACAAGACGCTCAAGGACCTCGGCGACAAGGTCTCATCCGAAGACCGAGCCGACGTGGAGACGAAGGTCACCACGCTCCGCGAGTCGCTCAAGGGCGACGATCTCGACGCGGTCAAGAGCGGGGCTGAGACGCTCGCCGAAACACTGTCACGCGTCGGCACCGCGGCCTACGCGGCTTCGGCGGCGGCCGGGGACGAGAGTGGTGGGTTCGATCCCACCGGCCAGGGTGGTGCCGGATCGGCCGGTGCCGGCCAGGGTGGCGCCGGCGCCGACGAAGCCAACGGGACCGGCGGCTCCGCCGGCGCGGCCGACGGCGAGGAAACCGTCGAGGGGGAATTCAAGGAGGTCTGAGCAGCCGCGCGGCTGCGAAGGCCCGGGCGCAAGCCCGGGTCTTCGGATTCCCGGGTGGTTCGGTCTGCCGCCACGCCCGATGGGCCTGCCGCCACGCCCCTGACCCGCCGCCACGCCCGATGGGCCTGCCGCCACGCCCCTGACCCGCGGCTACGCCCGATTGGCCTGCCGCCACGCCCCT
>JANMPD010000254.1:0-5218 GCA_031369685.1 Chloroflexota bacterium
TGGACGTGCCCCTGGGGCACGTTCTTCTTCTCCCGGCGACGCTGCTTGACAGCCCGCTTCCGTTCAGCCATGCGTTCAGCAATCCCTCATTACTACTTGGTTACCTTGCGGCGCGCGCCGACCGTCTTCTTCGGTCCTCGCCGCTGCCGGGCATTGGTCTTGGTTCGCTGGCCTCGGACCGGCAGGTTGCGCCGATGGCGAAGACCCCGGTACGAGCCGATCTCGATGAGTCGCTTGACGTTGAGCGCCACTTCGCGGCGCAGGTCACCTTCGACCTTGAAGCGTCGGTCGATCAACTCGCGCAGGCGATTTACCTGCTCCTCGGTCAGGTCCCGAACTCGGGTGTCACCGTTGACGTTGGTCTGCGTCAGGATCTTCTGCGCGGTGGGCAGCCCGATCCCGAAGATGTAGGTGAGCGCCACTTCGACGCGCTTCTCGCGCGGAATGTCGATACCAGCAATTCGTGCCATTGGTCTGCCTACCCCTGCCGTTGCTTGTGCTTCGGGTTGGTGCAGATGACCATCACGGTTCCATGGCGGCGAATCACCTTGCAGTTGTCGCAGCGCGCCTTGACGGAGGCTCTGACTTTCAACGGATCCTCGGTTGTGGAGGCTGCACCGCAGCCCGGCGGTATTGGTTATCTCAGCCGATACGTGATGCGGCCGCGCGTCAGGTCATACGGGGAGAGTTCGACCCGAACACGGTCCCCAGGCAGAATTCGAATGAAGTTCATTCGAAGTTTCCCGGAAATGTGGGCCAACACCCGATGCCCGTTCTCAAGCTCAATGGCGAACATGGTGTTTGGGAGCGGCTCGAGAACCGTACCCTCTACTTCGATCGCGTCTCGCTTGGCCACGGGCGGGGTTGTGTCCCTTTCTCACCACGAGTGCCGGCCCGGCGGGCCGACACACGAACGTGCAGCATATCAGAAAGTGGCCTGACCAGGCAACCCCGCTTCAGACCGTCGTGAGGATCTGGGGACCCTGCTCCGTAATCGCGATGGTGTGCTCGAAATGGGCCGCGAGTGAACCGTCGGCGGTCACTACTGTCCAGTGGTCCGCCAGCACTTCGACGTCGTCCCCGCCCAGGGTGAACATCGGCTCGATGGCCAGGCACATCCCGACCTGAAGCTCCATTCCTCGATAGCCGGTTCGATAGTTCGGGATCTGCGGATCCTGGTGCATCTCGGTCCCGATCCCGTGGCCGACGAACTGGCGGACGATCCCATAGCCAGCGTTCCGGCCCACATCCTCGACGGCCGCCGAGATGTCACCCACGCGGCCACCCGGAACGGCCGCAGCGATGCCGGCCATCATGGCCAGCCTGGTGGCAGCAACCAGATCCTGAACCTCAGCCCGGGCCTCGCCCACGATGAACGTCCGAGCCGCATCGCCATGCCAGCCGTCGAGGATGACACCGACGTCGATTGACACGATCTGGCCGTCTCGGATGAGACGGTCGCCCGGGATCCCGTGAACGACCTCGGCATCGAGCGAGATGCAGATACTTGCCGGAAAGGCACGCGGGCCGCGACCGTACTTGCCCCCGCCAAGGTACCCCTTGAAGGACGGGATGGCGCCGGCCGCCCGGAGGTGCTGCTCGGCGAGCCGATCCAGATCGCCCGTGGACACGCCCGGTTTCAGTTCAGATTCAACGAGCGCCAGGACCTCGGCAACGACGCGCCCGGCACGCGCCATCTTGTCGATCTCGCGTTGGGACTTGCGCGACACCATGTCCGGGTCAGACCGAGCCGGCAGGGGACGGATCGAGGTCGCCAAAACCGAGTGCCGCGAGGAGACCGGCGCCGACATCACGGATCGGCCTCCGCCCATCAACGATCCGGAGCGCCGCGGTGCGTCGGTAGTGCGTCTCGACATCGGAAAGGTCGTCGAGGGTGCCGCTCAGGCGAGCGCGGATCGTGTCCGGGGTGTCATCGGCGCGCTGGATGAGGGGCGATCCATCCACGTCACAGATGCCCGGGACTCGAGGCGGATTGAGGTTCACATGAAACAGATGCCCGGCGGCTTCGCAGACGCGCCGGCCCGACAGGCGTTCAACGAGGTCTTCCGGAGGCACATCGATGAGCAGGGCGGCGCTCACGCCAGTGCCAAGATCGCCGAGGAAGTCGTCCAGAGCGGCGGCCTGGACGCCCGTTCGAGGAAACCCGTCGAGGATCGCACCGTCCGCGGCATCCGGCAGCTGCAACCGCTCCTCGAGCATCCGGATCGTCACGGCATCGGGCACAAGTTGTCCAGCGTCGATGTAGTTCCTGGCTTCGCGCCCGACCGGCGTCGCGGCCCGGATTGCGGCCCGAAAGAGATCGCCGGTCGCGACGTGGGGGATCCCGAGACGGTCCCGGAGAAGGGCCGCCTGCGTGCCTTTCCCGGCGCCAGGGGCGCCGAGAAGCACGACGATGATCACCGGATGAAGCCCTCGTAGTTACGCATCATGAGCTGCGCCTCGATCTGCTTCATCGTCTCCACGACGACAGAGACGACAATCAGGAGCCCGGTGCCGCCGAGGGCGAAGCCCTGCAGGGATGGGTCGAGGACGCCGGCCAGGACAGGCGCTACCGCGACGGTCCCGAGGAACAGCGCGCCGGCGATCGTGATCCGCGATACGACGCGAGCGAGGTAGTCCTGGGTCGGGCGACCCGGTCGAATGCCGGGGATGAACCCACCGTTCTTCCGGAGTTGCTCGGCTGTCTCGTCCGGCTTGAACGTGAATGCGGTGTAGAAGTACGTGAATCCGATGGTCAGCAGGAAGTACATGATCGCGTACTGGGGCGTCGTGGACGACAGGAAGTTGGCAATCGCGGTCGCCACGTCCTTGACCCCCTGGACGGTCGAGTACGAGAAGTACAGGGCCAGCTGCGCCGGGAACTGGAGGATCGAGACGGCGAAGATGATCGGGATCACGCCGGCGAGATTGACCCGCAGCGGCAGGAACGTCTGGCCGCCCTGGTACATGCGACGGCCGCGCACGCGACTCGCATATTGCACCGGGATGCGGCGCTGGCCTTCCTGGATGTAGATGATCACCGCGACGGCGACGACGGCGAGCAGCGCGAACAGCACGATGTCGCGGATCTGGTTGCCACTACCCAACAGGCCGGACACGGCCGCGGGCGCGCGGCTGACGATGCCGGCAAAGATGATGAAGCTGATGCCGTTCCCGATCCCCTTCTCGGTGATCAGTTCGCCGAGCCACATGAGGACCACGGCGCCGGCGACCATCGAGACCATCTGGACCCATGACATCGCGTTGCCGAGTCCGAAGCCGCCGAGGATGATCCCGTCGGCGTTCAGGGCCGAAAGGATGCCGAACGCCTGAAGGAATGCCATCGGGATGGTCAGGTAGCGGGTGTACTGGTTCAACCGCTGGCGGCCGTACTCCCCTTCCCGGCTCAGGGCTTGGAGGGACGGGATGACACCCTGCATCAGCTGCATGATGATCGACGCGTTGATGTACGGATTCATCGCAAGCCCGACAACCGACAGCTGGGACAGGCCACCACCGGCGAACAGGTCGATGATCCCGAAGGCCGTGTTCTTCTCGAAGAAGGCCGCGAGTGCCGTGCGATCCACGCCCGGGAGCGGGACCTGGGCCAGCAGCCGATAGACGATGAGGATCCCGAGGACGAACAGCAGACGGCGCCGGATGTCCGGCGCCCGGAAGGCGTTGAGCAGGGACTCAAACACGGTCAGGCGTCCGTCGAGTCGCTCGCGTGGTCATCGTCCGGCGAAGTCTCGGCCACGTCCGTCTCGGTCTCAGCAGCCGGGATCGGCTCGACCGTCGACTCGTCAGCCGGTGCCTCGTCGGTCACCGCGGGGTCGGCGACCGCGGCGTTTGCCGCGGGCTTCCTGACTCGAGGCGTGGCCTCGGGCTTCTTGAGGCGAGGCTTGGCCTCGGGCTTGGCCTCGGGCTGGACGACGTCGGCCACGTCGGCCTCGTCGGTCAAGCCAAGAGCCTGCGACGGGCGGGTCGGAACCTCGAGCAGCGACACCGTCCCGCCGGCGGCTTCGATCTTGGCCCGCGCCGAAGCGCTGACCGCGTCCGCGACGAGGAAGATGGCGACCGAGAGGTCCCCGTGACCGAGAACCTTCATCGGCTTGTTGAGGTCGCGGACGAGGCCCGCCGCGCGGAGGATCTCCTGGTTGACGGTGATCGGCGCCGGTGCTGTCTTGGACTTCGGGGCGCCGGGCATGTCACCGGACTCCAGGACGCCCATCTCGATGAGGTGCGTGATCCCGCCGACGTTCACGATCTCGTACTCGATCTTGAACGGGTTGCGGAAGCCACGCAGCTTCGGGATCCGGACGTGGAGCGGTGTCTGGCCGCCTTCGAACCACGCGGGGATCTTGCCGCCGGCTCGAGCCTTCTGGCCCTTGGTGCCGCGACCGGCCGTCTTGCCCTTGCCGGCCGCGATACCGCGCCCGACACGCGTCTTCTTCTTGTGCGAACCCGGTGCCGGCCGGAGATCGTGGAGTTTCATGCCTTCTCCTCGGCATCGTCGGTGCGGGCGACGCTGGCGTTCGGAGCGACCTCATCGACGGTCACGAGGAACCGGACCTGGCGGGCCATCCCTCGGGTCGCTTCATTGTCCACGACCTCGACGCTGCTGCCGATCCCGTGGAGACCGAGCGCCTTGATGGTGGCCCGATTGCGGGCGATGTGCCCGATCGTGCTCTTGATC
Organism: Chloroflexota bacterium; assembly: GCA_031369685.1. Taxonomy (GTDB): domain Bacteria; phylum Chloroflexota; class Limnocylindria; order Limnocylindrales; family CSP1-4; genus UBA5189. Next base: position 4,697 of record JANMPD010000254.1, read on the forward strand.
TGGGTGATCCTGAGATTACCGGCCACGATTGACCTCCCCGGCGGGCTGGCCGGCGATCCGGCTCCTGAGCACCACGCCGCGTCGGGCGCCGAGCTCCTCGGCCGAGTGCAGGCTCCGGAGGGCCTCCATCGTGGCGCGGGTAACGTTGACGGGATTGGTCGAGCCATGGACCTTCGACAGGATGTCCCGGATGCCGGCCGACTCGACGACGGCGCGAACCGAACCGCCGGCGATGACGCCCGTGCCCTGTGATGCCGGCTTGAGCAGCACGCTGCTGGCCCCGTACTCAACCCGGACTTCGTGCGGGATGGTCGTCCCGACCATCGGGATCCGGATCAGGTTCTTCTTGGCATCCTCGACGCCCTTGCGGATCGACTCCGGGACCTCGCCGGCCTTGCCCAGCCCGACACCGACGTGTCCGGCGCCGTCACCGACGACGATGACCGCGCTGAAGCTGAAGCGTCGACCGCCCTTGACGACCTTGGCTACACGGTTGATCTGGACGACGCGCTCTTCGAGCGC
>JANMPD010000272.1:0-19607 GCA_031369685.1 Chloroflexota bacterium
CCCGGCAGCAGCGTGTGGAGCGTGCGCTTGCCAGGCGCCAGGACGTTCGGATGGTCCTGGTCCAGCGAGAAATAGCTGCCCCGGTTCTGGTAGTGGATGCCGGTTGCCGGATCAACGACGCCGCTGCCGAAGCCGAGGTAGTTCGATTGAATGAGGCTCACCGCATTGCCGGCCGGGTCGACCACGCCGAGATAGATCGTCCCGCCGCCCCGGCGATTGGCGGACGGACCCGGGACCGACGCCCGGTCGGGCGAGATCTTCGCGGCCAGCTCGCTTGCGTAGCCCTTGTCCAGCAGTCCTGCGACCGGGATGGCGTGTCGTTCCGGGTCCGTCAGGTGCCGGTCTCGATCCGCGATCGCCAGTTTGGCCGCCTCGATCATGCGATGGATCCAGCGAGCCTCCGTGACGCCCGCCGGTCCGAAGGTTCCGGGCGCCGGAGGGCCACCGGCCTCGATGATGTTGAGGATCTCCAGGGCCACCAGGCCCGAGGCATTCGGCGGATGGGTGGTGACCCGGACGCCGTGATAGGTCGTCTCGATCGGCTGGGTCCATGTGGACGCGTGGGTCGAAAAGTCCGCGGCGGTGTGCGAACCCCCGAGGGAGGACAGGATCCCTGCTTGACGGTCGCCCAGTCTGCCGTCGTAGAAGGCACCGAGGCCCTCATTGACAAGCTGCGTGAGCGTTGCCGCAAGCGCCGGAAGGCGGACGCGCTCGCCCGGTCGCCAGGGCCGGTCGTGCGGCCGATAGACCTCGCGGAACCCGCCGTTCCGCCCGACAGCCTCGTCAACAAGTGGGGCCATACGCTCAACGGCATCGATGAATCCGGTCCACGCCGGGAAGCCGTCACGAGCGAGCTCGATCGCCGGCGCGAGCAGCGCCTCGAGCGGCAGGCGACCGAATCGCGCATGGGCATCCGCCCAGGACCGAACGGCCCCGGGCACGGTCACCGACAGGGGACCACGGAGCGGGAGGGCCTTCAGGCCTCGAGACCGAAGCCCCGCCGGATCAACCCCGGCCGGCGCGCGGCCTGATCCGTTCAGCGCGACCTGGCGCCGCGCGGCCGCGTCCCAGATCAGCCAGAACGCGTCACCGCCGATGCCGCAGCCGTTCGGCATCACGACCGCGAGCACGGCATTGGTCACGATCGCGGCATCGACCGCATGCCCGCCCTGGCGAAGGGCCATGAGCCCGGCCGCGGTGGCCAGGTGATGTGGTGCCACGACTGCTCCGTGCGTGCCTTGAGCCAATGGAACGGGCACCCAGGACGATGCAGCACCGTGGGTCAAGTGGGGTCACCCAGTACGGTCGGTGCTCCGGGCCCGAAGTAATGTTCCATGCCGCGAAGCCGTGACAGGGGCACGAGCGCAAGGACCAGGAGTCCGCCCGTGGCCAGGAGGAGGCCGTCCATGCCGAGCCCGTCGGCCACGACCCCGCCGATCAGGCTGCCGCCGATCTGACCGATCGCCAGGAAGACGGAGTAGAGGCCCATGATCGCCCCACGATCCGCGGGGAATTGCTCACTGACATCGGCCAGCAGGCCGACGGCCGCCGGGGTCGCCCCGGCAAGAAGGAACAGGCCGGCCGCGAATCCGACGCCCGCCACCACGATAGCGCCGCTGACGAGCACGGATCCACCGGCCCCGAAACCGGCGTGATTGACCACGAGGCCTGCCACGACGAGACCGAGGCCGCCGAAAACACCGAACAGGATGATCGTCGTTCGTCGGAACCGATCGAACCGATTGCCCCACCACCAGATCCCGGTCCCGAACACGATCGCGATCACGATGGCGCCGAGCGTGATCTGCTCGGCCGAGAAGCCCTGGAGGAGCCACTGATCCGGAAAGTCTGGGTTGCGCTTCGAAAACTGGAAGAGGGACTGGCTGAACCAGAGTCCGATCGAGGCATTCACCGCGATCCACGTGGGCGCCAGGAGCAGGACGTGCGAGCTCCTGATGAGGCTGAGGTACCGCCCAAGCCCGTTGTCGCTCGCGGAGCGCAGGGCGGGCTTGGCATCGGCGTCGGCCACCCCGTAGCGGTAGATCAGGAACGATCCCGCATAGATCAGCGCGTTGAGCAGGAAGGCGTTCGTGCCGATCGCCTTGAACAGGAGGGGCGCGACGATGAAACCTGCCCCGAGGCCGGCCAGGGTGGCGCCTTCGAAGCGCGCGGAGGCCTTGCCCCGGAGTCCCTCGTTGCCGGCAGTCGCGAGCGCGATGAACCCGAGAATGGCCGGCACCGAGGCGGCCGTGGAGGCCCCCTCGAGGATCCGGGTTCCAGCCAGGACGCCCACGTGCGTCGTGAATGCGGTCAGCACCACCGCAACCGCCCCGAACGCGGGCCCGAAGAGCATCACCCGGTGATGACCGAGCCGGTCAGCAAGGACACCGAAGATCGGCGACAGGACCAGTTCGGCCAGATAGAACATGGCGGAAAGGAATCCGACCACCTTGGCGTCGATCCCGCTGGTTCCGGCCGTCGCGAGGTCGGCCAGATAGAAGGCCAGCATGGCGCCGGTAAGGCCGGTGCTGAAGCGCAGCGTGAATGTCCCGAACAGAACCGCCCGGAGTGATCGTTCCACCTGGCGAAGGGTAGCGGGTCGCCGGAAGGCGAATGATGCATCCGCTTTGATGTCGATTCTGGTATCCGGATCGCGATCGGACCCGTATCATCCCGACAACCCGCACCGCGCCGCCGATCAGGCCCCAGCAGGGAGGGAGACCCAGTGAGCCACGTCGCCATCATCACCGACTCCGCCTCCGACCTCGATCCGGGTTACGCCGCCGAACTTGGGATCGCCGTGGTGCCCCTGGTCGTGACCTTCGGCACGGAGACCTTCAAGGCCGGCGTGGATCTATCGACCGCGGAGTTCTGGCAGCGAATGACCGCGCCATCGGCCCCGTTCCCGACAACCGCTGCTTCAGCCCCGGGCGATTTCCTCGCGGCATACCAGGCGGCGTTCGAGGCCGGAGCCGATTCGATCGTGTCCATACACGTGGCGGGCACGTTGTCCGGCACGATCAAGAGCGCGGAGATCGCGAAGGGGATGTTGCCCGGCAAGGACATCCGGATCGTCGACACGTTCGGCGCGTCGATGTGCGAAGGACTCCTGGCCGAACTGGCCGTCTCGATGGCAAAGACCGGCGCAACGGCCGAGCACATCGCCGAGGTGTGCGAACAGCGGCGCGCAGACATCGCCATGATCGTGGCCCTCGATACCCTCGAGTACCTGAAGCGCGGTGGGCGGATCAGCGGCGCCCAGGCAGTCATCGGGACATTGCTGTCGCTCAAGCCGATCATCGAGGTCAAGGACGGCAAGGTCGAAACCGCGGACAAGGTCAGGACCCGCGGCAAGGCCCGCGAACGGGCTATCGAAATGATCACGGCCCGTCCGATGGAACGGCTTTCCGTCCTCCATACGACCAATGCCGACGTCGAGGCCTTTCGCGATCAACTCGTCGCCCGCGCGAAAGGCGGGATCGATCCCGCGAAGGTCAGCATCGAACTGGTCGGGCCGTCCGTCGGCCCGCACCTCGGCCCGGGCTGCGTCGGAGCAGTTGTCCTCTACCGCCCCGAGTAACCGTCTCCGACTCCGCGCGACCGAGCGCATGGTTGCGACAAGGTTGCGATCAGGGTGCCATCGCGTGTCGGAAAGCCGAAGGCCCCGCTATACTCCGGACGCTTTCCGCGCGTGAAGCGTACCGAGATCGGACGCGCGTCGCGCACCGTGGGGTCGTCCGGGAGACGACTCAGCATTCGGTCCGGAGTTCGCCGGGCCGAGTCGGAGGAACTCCACTCAATGACCACCGAGCCCGCTACCGCCCCGGTCAATCCGTGGGCCGTGGCGCAGCAGCAGTTTGATCTGGCCGCCGAGCGCCTCGGCCTCGATGAGGGCATGCGCGCCGTTCTGCGCGAGCCGCGTCGTGAGCTGACCGTCCATTTCCCCGTCCACATGGACGACGGATCGGTACGCGTCTTCACCGGCTATCGCGTCCAGCACAACCTCGGCCGCGGCCCGGCCAAGGGTGGCATCCGCTACCACCAGGACGTTTCCCGAGACGAGGTCAAGGCCCTCGCCATGTGGATGACCTGGAAGTGCGCGGTCGTCGGGATTCCGTACGGCGGCGGCAAGGGCGGCGTGATCGTCGATCCCAAGAAGCTGTCCATCCGCGAAGTCGAGGCCCTGACCCGCCGCTTCTTCACGGAGATCGAGATCCTGATCGGGCCGGAGAAGGACATCCCGGCTCCCGACGTCAATACGAACGCCCAGATCATGGCCTGGATGATGGACACCTATTCGATGCACGCCGGGTACACCGTGCCGGGCGTCGTCACGGGCAAGCCCATCAGCCTCGGCGGGTCGGAGGGACGTAACGAAGCCACCGCGCGTGGAACCGTCTTCTGCATCATCGAGGCCACCCGCCATCTCGGCATGGAACTCAACAAGTGCCGAGTCGCGATTCAGGGCTTCGGTAACGCCGGGTCGATCGCGGCAACCCTGATCTCAGCCGAAGGATCGACGGTTGTCGCGGTGTCGGACTCAACAGGCGGGATCCACAACGCTGCCGGGCTTGATATCGGCAGGGTCCTCGCATGGAAAAAGGAGCACGGAACGGTTCAGGGGTTCCCGGGGGCAGTCGATGTCTCCAGCTCCGACGTCCTGACGGTTGAGTGCGACATCCTGATCCCGGCAGCGCTCGAGAACCAGATCACGGCGGACAACGCCGGCGACGTCAAGGCGCGACTGATCGCCGAGGCCGCCAACGGCCCGACGACGCCGGAGGCGGATCAGATCCTCTGGAAGAAGTCCAAGTTCATGATCCCGGACATCCTGTGCAACGCTGGAGGCGTCACCGTCTCGTATTTCGAGTGGGTGCAGGACCTCAATCGCGACCACTGGAGCGAGCGGGTCGTGAACGAGAAACTCAAGGAGATCATGGTCAAGGCGTTCACCTCTGTCCTGGCCATCGCCCGGCGCGAGCAGTGCGACATGCGAACCGCCGCGTACCTCCTCGCAGTCGAGCGGGTTGCCGACGCGATGCAGATGCGCGGCCTCTACCCGTAAGCCTCGTCTCATCTGGCTCATCCCGGCGTTGGCGCCTTCGGTGCCGTCGCTCACGCACGTTTGGGTGCACTCGCTCCCGCGCCTCGTCGCCGGCTTGGGCTGAGCTCAGCTGAGGCGAGGCTTGGCCCGGCTGGCCGGGCCTCCTGATTCTCGGCTGTCGCCGGATGCGTCTGAGCCTTGTCCGTAAGTCCTTTGAGGTCCCGGGACTGGGACGCCGGACCGCGTTGGCCTCGAGTGCGCTGCCATTCCGCTCGGTGGTATTCCGAGAAGGATTACCGGCGCGTATGAAACGCCCGTGCCCGCTCGCTGCAACGCATCCCGAGACCCGACCACGTCGATCGGCGACCGATCATGCCTTCCGCGCATGGATCGCACGCAAATTCGGCTCAAGTTGGGCGAATCAACCACGCGAACTGGGTGTCCCGCGCCGCACCGGAGAACGTATCCGCTCGATAAGCCTTCTTGGCATAGGTCCGGGCGCACTGCGGCGCACAATTTGCGTGCGTGACGCTCTCGGGTCCGAGCCGAGATTCTGCTGCGTCGAGACCCCGGCAGCGTCGGGGTCTCGCGATGCTCGGTGCTACCATCGCGGGCATGCTCGACCACGAAGAGAAGTTCCTGTTCAAGGAGGAAATCAGCCACCTCGCCAACGCGGTAGCTGAGCCCGGCACCCTCGACAACGTCGAGGACCTCCTGACCGATGTCATCACCAGCCCCCGCTTCGATTCCGAGGTGTTCACCCTCGAGCGCAGTCTCCAGGTGATGCTCGGCGCACGTGCCGGGACGACGCTCGTCGGACTCCTCACGGTGGCACCCGAGGTCTTCGACGAGGTCGCCGAAGTCCGGATTCCGCCCGAGGTCCACGAACGCCTGGTCGCCTGGCGGGCGCGCTTTGGCCTCGCGATCGACAACGCCCTGAACTTCCTCAACAACCCGGACGGCATCCAGGGCCACAACTTTGCGACCCAGATCGCCCACGTGGACGAGCGACGCGTGCTCCAGGGCCGGCTCACGTTGGTCCGCTACAACAACGAGCCCCAGTTCTTCGTCGCCGACTCGGTCGTGTTCATGAGTCTCATCGCGGATGTGATGGATCGGTTGGGGCCGTACCTCGAGCCGGATGCCGTGGATGCGGACCTGATGACGCGGCTGCGGGACGGCGTGCAACTGATCGAGCGCAAGACCGCGGCGCACACCTAGCCACGATCAGCCGCGAGCAGCCATACATGTGCGGACCCGGGCGCTGATGCGTCAGCTCTATCTCGCCGCCACGGGCCAGAACCGTGGAAAGACGACGACCTCCCTGGGGCTGCTCAACGGATTTCTGTCGCGGGGGCTGCGCACCGGTTTCATGAAGCCGGTCGGCCAGCGAACGGTGATCGACCACGGCGAACCGGCCGACGAGGATGCCGTGCTCATGCACGAGACCTTCGGGTTGCCCGAGCCGTACAGCGTCATGAGCCCGGTCCACATCCCGCGGGGATTCACCAAGGCCTACATCGCGGGCGAGGTGGTCGATGACCTCGGGGATCGGATCCTGCGTGCGCAGGCGCACTACCGGGACCACGATGTGCTCCTCATCGAAGGAACCGGCCACGCTGGTGTTGGGGCCGTGATCGGCCTCTCGAACGCGCGGGTCGCGGCGATGCTCGGATCACCGACGGTCATCGTCAGCGAAGGCGGCGTCGGTCGGCCGATCGATGAGATCGTCCTCAATGCCGCGCTCTTCCGGGCGAATGGCGTGACGGTGGCCGGGGCGATCGTGAACAAGGTCGACATCGACGCGCAACCGGGCATCGCCAGGGTGATCGCGAGCGGACTGGCGCCGTACGACATCCCGCTCCTCGGCGTCCTGCCGAGACGACCGATCCTGTCCAACCCGACCCTCGAGATGATCCTGGAGGGTGTGCACGGCGAGGTGCTGCACGAAGGCCCTGATCTCGAACGGGTCATCGACGGCGTGGCGGTGGGGGCCATGGAGCCCCGTCACATGCTGGAGCGGGTTGGCCCGGGCACCCTGGTCATCGTGCCGGGCGACCGTGAGGACGTGATCCTGACGCTCACGACGGCGCATCAGCTCGGGTTGGCGGATCGCTCGAACCGGGACCAGCAGGACCAGGACGCGACGCGAGCCATCACGGACGACCATGGCGGTGCCGCGATCGGCCTGGTCCTGACCGGTGGGTACCGCCCGCGGCCCGCGGTGATTGATGCCATCCGGCGGGCCGACCTGTGTGCGACGCTGGTCAATGAAGACACCTACGCCGTGGCGTCGGAGGTCCACGACCTGTTGGTCAAGACCCACGCCGCCGACCTGGTCAAGATCGAGCTGATCAAACAGCTCGTCGCGGGGAACCTCGACGTGGATCGGATCTTCGAGGTCGCCAGCGAGCCTCGGTTCTGACCGGAGCTTCGGTTCTGACCCGGAGCTTCGGTTCTGACCCGGCGCTTCGGTTCCGACCAGGCGGCTCGGACCCGACGTCGTGATCAGCCGAGCGGTTCGTTGTCGATGAGGCGTGTCGTGCCGATCTGGACGGCGAGGGACAGGAGCGCGGGTCCGGTAGCGATCGCAAGTTCCGTGAGCGAGTCGGCCCCGGCGCAGGAGACGTACTCGACCACCGCCAGCGGCTCTCGGGCAAGGACGCCGCGCATGATCGAGAGGAGCGCGTCGCCCGACCGCTCGCCCGCCTCCCATGCCTCGCGAGCCGCACGCAGCGCCCGGTGGAGAACCGGCGCCGCCAGCCGCTCGGCGCGCGACAGATGGACGTTGCGGGAGCTCATCGCCAGGCCGTCGGGCTCGCGGATGGTCGGACACGCGACAACCTCGGTGGGAATGGCGAGATCGATCGCCATCCGTCGGATCACCGCCACCTGCTGGGCATCCTTCTGACCGAAATAGGCCTGTTCCGCGCGGACCAGCCCGAACAGGACGGCCACGACCGTCGCGACGCCATCGAAGTGGCCCGGTCGAGCACTGCCCTCCAGTGGCTGGGCGATCGCGCCGACGCGCACCAGGCTGTCGAAGCCGGGCGGATACACCTCGTCCACGCTCGGGGCGAAGACGATGTCGACGCCTTCTGCCTCGCACACGGCGACGTCCCGCGCCTCGTTCCGTGGGTACCGGGCCAGATCGGCCGGATCTCCGAACTGACGAGGATTCACGAAGATCGAGACGACCGTCGTCCGGTTGTCGGCACGGGCACGCTGCATCAGGGCCCGGTGTCCGTCATGGAGCCAACCCATCGTCGGGACCAGGCCGATGGGTCGGGGCGCTTCGGCGAGGGCGGCGCGGAGGGCCGCGCGAGTCCGGACGACCCACGTGGGCAAACCGATCAGAGGTCTCGGTCCAATGGAATGCCGGCCTCGAGGCCCATGCCCGCATGATCGGCGTCCGTCGCCTCGCCCGACGCTCGATCCTGGGCTGTCCGACCAAGGACCTCGTCGAGTGTCTGCTCATCCATGCGGACCGTCTCCGCAGGCCCCGGGAACGAGCCCGTTCGGACATCGGCAGCCCATGCCTCGGCGGCGCTGCGGATCACGCCCTGGAGGTCGGCGTACTTGCGCGCATGACGGGGCGAAAAGTCGCCCAGCCCGAGGACATCGGTGATGACCTGGACCTGCCCGCTGCAACCGGCCCCGGCGCCGATCCCGATCGTGGGAATGCGCAGTCGCGAGGTGATGGTTGCGGCCAGCTGTTCGGGCACCAGCTCGACGACCATCGAGAAGGCCCCGGCTTCCTGGATGGCGATGGCGTCCGCCAGCAGGGCCCGCGCCGTTTCGCGGCTCTTGCCCTGGACGCGGACCTTTCCGCCCATGCCGTGCTGAGACTGCGGTGTCCAGCCGATGTGGCCCATGACCGGCACGCCGGCCCGCACCAGGGCCTCGACGGTCCGCGCGCTCCGGACGCCGCCCTCGATCTTCACGGCGGTTGCGCCAGCCTCGCGAAGGAATCGCCCGGCGTTGGCAAGGGCGTCATCGATCGACGCGTAGGACAGGAACGGCATGTCGCCGATCACGAGGGCTCGCTTCGAGCCCCGGACAACGGCCGCGGTGTGATGGAGCATCTCGGTCATCGTCACGCGGACCGTCGAGTCGTAGCCGAGCAGCACCTGGCCGAGCGAATCTCCCACCAGCAGCATCGGAATGCCCGCATCGTCGAGGATCCGCGCCGTCGGATAGTCATAGGCGGTCAGCATCGGAAGGCGCTCACCGTCCGCATGCATCGACAGGATGTCTGCAACCGTGAGTCGGCGTTGGGTCGAGCCCGTGGCGCTCATCGTCGTGACTCGCTCATGGCGGCAGTCTGCACCGCCTGCGCGCGGTCGTCCATCAACGCGACGATCCTGTCCAGGAGCCGATCGGCGACCTCGCGCTTCGAGAGCAGGGGAAGGTCCTCCTCGCCTCCCTCGGCATCGAGGATCAGGACGCGGTTGGTATCGGACCCGAAGCCCGAGTCCGGTGCCGTCACGTCGTTCGCGACGAGCAGGTCCACGCCCTTGCGCCGGAGCTTGTCCGGAGCGCGGCTGAGCGAGCCGGCCTCCGCCGCAAAACCGACCAGGATCGGGCGCGGCACGACTGCCGGGCGTGTCCCAGCGCCGAGGCTGTCGAGCCCGTGCGTGATTCTCGCCGCTTCGGCAAGGAGATCCGGGGTCGGCTCGAGCTCGAGCGTCAACCCGGTTGTCCGTTCCATCTTGCGGTTCGAGGGTCGTGTCGGCCGGAAGTCGCTGACGGCGGCCGCCATGACCAGGGCATCGAACCGGGCACTCGATGGGTCTCCCGGCTCGACGCCGGCACCGCCGTCCGCACCGCCGAACAGGGCCGTCAGGAGGGCGGTTTGCAGCTCTCCGGTGCTCTCAACGCGCACGACGGTCGCGCGATCGTCCGGCAGCGGGACGCTCGTGGCGGCCGCGATCAGGGTGACGCGGGCCCCGCGGTCCAGGGCGGCCTCGGCCACGGCGACGCCCATCCGGCCGGTCGATCGATTGCCGATGAAACGGACCGGATCGATCGCCTCCCGCGTCCCGCCGGCCGTGACCACGACGTGCCGACCGACGAGATCCGCTTCCCGGACGGCGCCATCGATCCGGGGCGGACGTGCGGCAGGATCTGGGGCGCGGACCGGTCGGCCATCAACGGCTCGCACCACCGCGTCGACGATCAGCGGAAGATCGGCCAGCCGCCCAATGCCCGACTGACCCGAGGCCAACGGACCCGAACCCGGCTCCACCACCGTGTACCCGAAGGCGGTCCGAAGGCGATCGACGTTGGCGGCCGTCGCGGGATGGGTCCACATCTCGCCATCCATCGCCGGCGCGGCGATGACCGGGACCGAGGTCGCAAGGCAGGTTGCGGTCACGACGTCGCCGGCCAGTCCCGCAGCCATGGAGCCGATCCAGTGCGCGGTCGCCGGGGCGACGACGATCGCGTCGGCGCTGTCGGCGATCACGATGTGGCCGATCCGGCCGTCGGGGAGCAGTTCCATGAGTTCGCTTTCGACCGGGTGACGGGACAACGCCGCGAACGTCAGCGGGCCGACGAAGCGCGCCGCCGCCGGCGAGAGCAGGACGACGACCTCCGCGCCCTCCGCGGTCAGGAGGCGAAGGAGCTCGACGGCCTTGTACGCGGCGATCGATCCCGTGACCCCGAGCGCGATCAGTCGCCCCTCCAGGCGCCGGGTCACGGCCCGATGTCTCCGCCGGCCGTTGCGTCATTGACCTCGGCATAGAGGATGGCCAGGCCCTTGAGGGTCAGATCCGGATCGATCACGTCCACGCCCTCGATGGCGGAAGCCCAGGAGACCGCGCTGAGGCCGCCGGTCAGGACGGTGTGCACGGAAGCCGGGGCCATCCCGGCGCTGGCCGCGAGTTCGGCTCGGACCCGCGAGATCAGGCCGCTAACGAGAGCCTGGTAGCCGAAGACCGTCCCGGACTGCATCGCCGAGACGGTGTCCCGTCCGATGGCACGATCAGGGACGACCAGATCGATCCTGGGCAGCTGCGCCGTTCGCGATGCCAGGGCCTCGAGCCCAAGATCCAGGCCGGGTGCGATCGCCCCGCCGACGAAGGCCCCATCCTCGGCGACCGCATCGACGGTGGTCGCGGTGCCGAGGTCGGCCACGACCGCCGGCGTCCCGTGGAGCCTGGCCGTGGCAAGCGCATTGACCAGGCGATCCGCGCCGACGGTCTCCGGATGGTCGACCCGAATCCCGATCGGCATCGTTGCCGCATTGGCGACGAGGATCGGGCGAGATCGTCGCGCGGCCAGTTCCTCCAGGGCCAACGTCAAGGAAGGCACCACGGACGCCAGCGCGATGGCGCTGACGTCGGTGAGCGTGAGGCCGTCCCGCCCGAGGGTCTCATCGAGCAGGAGCTCGAGTTCGCGACTCGTGGACCCGGGCGCAGTGACCGCGCGACGACGCTGGACGAGGGTGCCGTCCGCGAACCAGCCGAGCGAGACATTGGAATTGCCGATGTCGATGGCGAGCAGCATTCGTCGATCATACCCGTGCTCGTTGGACGGTCCGTCACAACCTTCGTTGCATCGAGTCGATCAGGCTGGTCGAGCGCCGATCAGTGCGGTACCATCGGCGGCGTTCCGACCGCACATGGGCCCATCCGGAAGGAGCCGTTCTTGGTCAGCGAGCCGCCTGCGAAATTCTTCGTGAACGATGGCGTCGTGTCCACTCGCGAGGACATGCTCAATCTGCTGCGGCCGCTCCTCAAGCAGACCGTGACCTACCGCTACTTCCGCGGCCGCGATCTGGTCACGCACGGTACGGGCTGGGTCGAGCGGATCGTCACCGACCAGCCCGACGTGTCGAGCTTCTTCACTCCGATCGCCGTCACCCTCAACGTGGATTCGTTCGAGCGCCTCGAGTTTTCGACGCGGCCGGACCAGATGCTCGTCTACGAGCTCGTCCAGAACGATGAGCGGGTGGTCCTGGAATTTGCGCCGATCGGCGAATCGAGCGGCTACTCGCCGTTTGCTCCGCACCAACTGGCCTTCGATACGTCCGGCTTCATCCAGATGGAGCTGCTCGGCCAGGAGAGTGCCGACGAGTGAGGCTGGCGCCGGACCGAATCCGGCGTGAAATTCCTGCAAATTCAGTCGTCCAGCGGCGACCCGGCGCGCTACCATCGGTGCATTGCTCCCGACGCGGGCGTCCCGGCACGGTGGCAGTTGTCCTCGCTTTCCCAAGCGGTGAGGACGGCCGGTCTCGAGGGAAGGCCAATCACCGACAGCTCGGAGCCGGCAGCGGGTGCGCCTGGGGTCCGGTCGGACCCCAGTTGGCGCTGATCGCCTCCTGGCGGGGCGGTGCGCCGGAAGGGAAGGGAGGGTCCTCGGCGCGTGGATGCGATTGCGAGTTACTTCAAGTTCTCTGAGCGAGGCACCAGTTTCGCCACGGAGGCAAGAGCCGGCCTGACCACGTTCATGGTCATGGTCTATATCGTCTTCCTGAACGCGGGCATTCTCGGTGACGGGTTCGGGCTCGCGCCCGACGATCCGGGCCGGATCGCCCTCTCGGCGGGGACGGCGCTGATCGCCGGAATCATGACCATTGCGATGGGCGTGATCGGCAACTATCCGTTCGCGCTGGCCGCGGGTCTCGGCATCAATGCGATCGTGGCCTTCTCCCTGACCGGTCGCGGCCTCTCGCCGGCCGGCGCCATGGGCGTCATCGTCCTCGAAGGCCTCGTCGTCGTGATCCTGGTCGCCGTCGGCTTCCGGGAAGCCGTGATGAATGCGGTTCCCCTGGCGCTCAAGCGCGCCATCGGTGCCGGCATCGGCCTGTTCATCCTGTTCATCGGCTTCGCCAATGGCGGCCTGATCCAGTCCGGCTGCTCGCCGTTCGTTCCGTTGCCGGTCTGCGCCGGCACGCTCGTGACCCCGTCGTTCCCGACGGAGCCCGGCCAGTTCGTCTTCCTGTTCGGCCTGGTGCTGACGATCATCCTGTGGGTGATGAAGATCCGCGCCGCCCTGGTGATCTCGATCTTCGCGACGACCGTCGTCGCCCTCTTGGCCGGGGTCACTTCGATCCCGGGCAACCTGACCTGGTCGCCGAACTTCTCCACGCTTGGAAAGTTCGATCTCGGGAACGCCTTCACGGTCCTCGGGCCGCTCACGGCGATCCTGATCATCTTCGCGATCATGCTGACCGACTTCTTCGACACGATGGGCACCGTCACCGGCGTTGCAGCCGAGGCGGGCCTGGCCGATGAAGATGGATCGGTGCCCGGCGTTGGGCGGGTCCTGATGGTCGACAGCGTCGCTGCCGTCGTCGGCGGCCTCGCCGGCGTGTCGTCGAATACGACGTACATCGAGAGTGCCGCCGGCGTCGCCGACGGTGCCCGCACGGGCTTCGCGTCGGTCATCACCGGCGTCCTGTTCCTGCTCGCGATCGCCCTGGCGCCGCTGGCGGGGATCATCCCGAGCCAGGCGACGGCACCAGCCCTCGTCATCGTCGGCTACCTGATGTTCACGCAGGTCAAGGACATCGATGTCGCCGACCTCGACGAGGGCCTCCCGGCCCTCCTGACCATGATCCTGATGCCGTTGACCTACGACATCACCTTCGGGATCGGGGCCGGCTTCATCAGCTGGGTCCTGATCAAGGTTGCCCGGGGCAAGATGGGCGAGGTTCACCCCCTGATGTGGGTGGTGTCACTCGGCTTCCTGATCTTCTTCCTCCAGGGTTGGATCCCGCAGTTCCTGCCCAAGTAGCCACCACTCGCCGCAGTTCGACGGCCGGCGTCCGACGGACGCCGGCCGTTCGATTCCCGGCCGTTCGATTCCCGGCCCATGGAAGCCGGTCACGGAAACCCGGTGCCGCGCCGAGCGGGTACCATCGAGCGGATGTTCGAACGGACGACCCTGGCCGACGGGCCGCGCGTGATCACCGCCCGGCTACCCGGTTCGCGCTCGATCTCGGTTGCGGTCTACGTGCTCGCGGGATCTCGTATTGAGGCACCCGGCCAGATCGGCGTGGCGCATTTCCTGGAGCATCTGACCTTCAAGGGAACCGCCGCCTACCCTTCGACCCGGGCGCTCAGCGAGGGTATCGAGGGTGTCGGCGGATCGTTCAATGCGGCGACGGACCGCGAATCGACCGTCTACTGGGCGCGCGTCCCCCGGCGCGAGGCGGCCCGGGCCATCGATGTCGTCAGCGAACTCATCTGTCGACCCGCCCTGCTCGATTCGGACATCGATCGCGAGCGCGACGTCATCGTCGAGGAGATCCGGGGGTACCTGGACGATCCTGCGGAGTACTGCCAGATCCTCTTTCAACAGGCGATGTTCGGGCAAGGGCCCCTCGGTCGCGAGATCTGCGGCGACGAAACCGACATCCGGGCGCTCGAACCGGACCGCATTCGCGAGTTCTGGGCTTCGGGGTATCGGCCGGCCAACACCGTGATCGCGCTCGCCGGGGATATCGGCCACGACGATGCCGTCGCCCTGATCGAAGGGTCCTTCGGACGTGGGGCCGGCGGCCCGGCTCATACGACGGCCGCGCCCGACCTGCCGGCGGGAGAGCGGGTTCTGCTAGGCCGGCGTTCGACGACGCAGGCGCAACTCACCATCGGCATGCCGGCCCTTCGGCGCGACCACCCCGACGCCTGGACGCTGTCGGTCCTGAACGCCGTTCTCGGCGATGGGATGAGCAGTCGGCTGTACCTTTCGCTCGTGGATCGCGACGGTCTTGCCTACGACGTGAGCTCGGGCCTCGTGGAATATGCGGACTCGGGCGCCCTCGAGGTCAGCGCCGGGGTCGATCCGGCGCGGCTGCCGGCCGCGATCGAGGCGATCCTGGTCGAACTCGCCCGGATGCGTGATACGCCGGTACCGGCTTCGGAACTGGCCAAGACCAAGGCCTATCTTGCGGGCGGCCTCGAACTTCGCATGGACGAGACGCGCCAGCTTGCCTCGTGGGTCGGTGGCCAGGAGGCTCTCCACGATCGGGTCCTCACGCTCGACGAGGCACTCGAGGCGCTCGATCACGTGACCGCCAACGACATCCATCGACTCGCTGCCGACCTGTTCAGGGGCGAACAACTGCGGATGGCCGTCGTGGCGCCGGCCCGATATCTTCGCGGGCTGGAACCGCGCCTGAGGATGCCGGCATGACCGAACCGCAGGGACCAGTAGTCGTCTCGATCGGGCCTGAGCGGCTCGCCCGACTCCACCTGCGCGTCGGGTCGCTACTGGTCGCTCGTGCTGAGCTCGAAGCGCTGGCCATCGCTGGCAGCATCGGGGCGGCCGGGCTCGCGGACCTGGCTGAGGCACGATGGCGCTCCGGAAACCTCGAGGCCGCGGGAGCCGCTGCGGCCGATCATCGGGCGGCTGGCGGGGTCGAGCCGCTGGCGCTCGTCATCCTGGCCGAGTCCGCGGCCGCGGCTGGGCGTCCCGACGAGGCCGAAGAGCACATCGCCGCCCTTGGGTCGCTCCGTGAGCCGTTGCTGAGCGCCATGTTCGCCGGCATGCCGCGTCGAGCCGACTGGACCTCGATCGATGCCGCCGAGTCCGTTGACGAGCCCGGGGATGCCCCGCCTGGCCGGTCGCGACGGAGCCGGGCGGCCGCCAGGAGCACGATGGAGACGGCCGAGTCTCGACGGACGGCTGGAGAAGGGGCGTCGAAGGCGCGCTCGCAGGACGACCGGACATCCGCGTTTCCTGACGCGGAGAGCCTCCTGCGCGAGGCGCAGGCCGACATGCGCAGCAGCGAGCCCGAACGGATGGGCCTGGCATTCGATCGACTCGCGCTCGCCCTGCGCTGGCATCCATCGGTCGCATCGGACGTGGTCGAGCTCGTGGTTCGCCGCCAGGAGCCTGCGGCGCTGCTCGTCCGCGGCGATGCCCTCAGAAGCCTCGGTCGCCTGCTCGAAGCCGAGGCAGCGTACGCGGCTGCCGCGACGGCCCTGGAACTCCGGCGGCGCCGGCCGGGCTGATCCCGGCCGCTCGGACCACGACCACGTGAGCCCGGGAGCGCGGTATCGGGATGCAAGGGCGCCGGGCGTCGACGCCTGTCCTGCTATCGTTCGGCACGCTCAATACCGTCCTTTGAAGCACATGGGAACGCATCTGTGATCGAACAAACACTCGTCCTCATCAAGCCCGACGGCGTCCAGCGGCTCCTCGCAGGCCGGATCCTTGCCCGCTACGAGGAGCGCGGCCTGCGCCTCGTCGGCGTGAAGCTCCTGTCGGTGACTCGGGAACGGGCGGAGCGCCACTACGCCGTCCATGCCGCGCGGCCGTTCTTCCGCGGACTCGTCGACTTCATCACGAGCAGTCCGGTGCTCGCGGTCGTCGTTGAAGGCCCGGACGCGATCTCTGTCGTTCGCGCGATGAACGGCGCCACTCGCCCGAACGAGGCCGCCCCGGGGACGATTCGCGGGGACTTCGCGCTGGAAACGGCCCAGAACCTGGTCCACGCGTCGGATAGCGCCGAGACGGCCGCGGCGGAAATTGCGCTGTGGTTTGACGCGAGCGAACTCCAGGCCTATGCCCGCGAGATCGACCGCTGGGTCATCGCCCCGGACGACTGAGCCGCACGTCCTTCATGGACTGACCGGAATCGACGATCCGTTCGCGCCCCCATTCCCTCCGAGCGGGACATCGGTGAGTGTCGTTGACCCCAGGCCACCGATCGACACCGACAGGCCGACGAGGGTGGCCAGGATCGCAGTCGCGGCCGCGAGCGGAAGTCGGTTGGTCCTGATCAGCGCCGGGACGATCCGTCGCGGCGTCCGGTCGCCAGCCCAGGCAACACTGCGCCCGAGGTCGAGGTCCGGGCCGATCCCCGTGGCTTCCCGAACCGGAATCGCCCCGGCCCCGAGGCCATCGACGAAGAGGCGGCCGAGGAAGAGGATCGGGGCGAAGGCCGTCAGCAGGACCAGCGTCCCGATGGGGCCGGGCAGAGCGAGGCGGATCAACGTCGCGCGCGCCTCGAATCCGGCAAACGTGGGCATGCCGATCGCGCCGATGATCACCAGCCCGAAGGCGACACCGAGCAACGGGGCGCGCCGTGCCCAGCCGCGCAATTCGAGTCGCCGATTGGTACCGAACGTCACGCGTGTCACGTGGACCCACGCGGCCAGTCCGGCCTTGACCGCGACGGCCGCGAGGATCCAGTCCCGGCCTGCGGCCGCGGCCGTCGTCCCGGTCGTGGCGAACGCCAGCATCGCAACGCCGGCGTCCTGGACGATCGAATAGGCGAGCACGTGTTCAATGTCGTCGTGGAGGATCGCCGCCAGGCCGCCGAGCGCGATGCCCGCAACGGCCACCACGGTGACGATGGATCGCTCCAGGGTGAGCGGCGAGGCGATCGGCGCGAGCGTAACGTCGATCCAGCCCAGGGCGACCAGGACGAACGCGGCAGCGCCCCAGCCAAGCAGCGGCGGAACAGCCGACGCGGGCATTGCCTCCGCGAACCTGGCCACCCAGGCGTGGCCGGGGATCGCCCCGAGCCGGAGGACCACGGCCGCTGCCAGCGCGAGCAAGGCGAGGCCCATGGTCAGCGCAAGTGCCGGATCGATGTCACCGGACACGCCGGTTGCATTGAACGGTCCGGCGGGCGAGGCACCCCAGGCCACCACGAGGAGCGTGAGGGTCACCGACGCGACGAGTGGGCGGAGCGTCCGGAGGGCGAGGGTTGGTCCCGAATCCGCGTCGACTCGCGCCATCGAGATCGGCAGGACCGCGGTCAGGACGGCGCCCGCGCCGACCAGGGCAAATCCGATACCTGGATCCTGGACCGCGAGTGCCGAGGCGCCAAAGGCGAGCCCGACGAGCGACGGACCAAGGACGCCCGGGCTGAAGTCAAGGAGCGCATCCAGGATCCCGAACAGCAGAACTGATGCCGCCCAGGCGACGGCAAAGGTGCGCAGGCCATCCGATCCTCCGATCAGCGAGCCCGCCACGGGGACCACGTCGGCGGCATCGATCCACGCGGCAGCGACGGCACTCGCCACGGCTGTTGCAAGTCCGACGGCGAACGCCAGGCTGCGCCGCTTCGCCAGGAGACTCGTGACGAGGCCTCCGGGGAGGGCGATCAGGACGAGGATGAGGACGCTCATTTCGGATTGCCGGTTGGTTTGCGCCGGCGCGACCGGCCATCCTGGCGTTCCGGCATCGCGGGCACGACCGCCGAGGCAGCCTCGGGCGGCAGTGGCGCTGCCCCTGAGTCGCCCGGCGCGACACGATCTCGGGCCACGCCGAGCCCGACCAGCATTGAACCGGTGATCGCCGCGGCGACGATGAGGGCGACGCCCGCCAGCTGTTCAAGGTCGGACGGCGCGCCCGCGACGCCCGCGCGGAACAGGAGGACGCCCTGGACCAGCACGAGCAGGCCCACCGCCGTCCGCAGTCCGTCACGCGAACCGATCGCCGGCACGATCGCCAGGACGATGCCCGCGAGCCCCGCGCCTGTGGCCAGCGAGCCGGCGCTGAGGGACCCGAGGAGATCGGTACCCAGGGTCCCGGGTCCCGTCGGATTGAGCGCCTGAAGGTGGGCAAGCACGTTGAGGCCGACGACCCAGGCGGCAATCGCGAGGAGCGTCTCGGTCGGCCAGCCGATCCGAGATCCGCTGTGTCCAGGCTGCTTTCGGCGGCCATCGAGTTCGTCCGCGTTGGAAAGGACCGCACTTCGCAGGAGATAGGCGGCCAGCGCGGCTCCCACGACCCGCATCGCGAGCGTGGAAAGGGGCGGCAACGGATCCGACAGGAAGGGTGCCGCCACCATCGTGACGGCGAGGCCGAAGAGCGCCGTGCGTGCGTCTCGAGAGGAGATGGCAACGATCGTGCCGACGCTCACGGCGAACGCAATGCCAAGGAGGATCGGGTTCATTCGTCCGACTTCACGCGGCGGCGCTCACCGGTTGCGGATCACGGCGCGGGCGATGCCAGCTCCGGGTGGTCCGGCACTGGCAGGAGTCCGATCCTGTCGAACGGCCAGTAGCGTAGCCACGCTCGGCCGATGACCTTGGAGATGTCGATCGGTCCGAAGTTGCGGGAATCAGCGGAGTCCTCCCGGTGGTCACCCATCAGGAACAGCTCCCCATCGGGCACGACAAATCGACTCGCCCCTCCCGGAGCCGGATACGATTGCTGCCGGGCACCGCTCTCGTCAGTGAAGATGTAGGGCTCAACCAACGCCACGCCGTTGACATGGACGATGCCATCCTGCAACTCGATGACGTCGCCGGGCAACCCGATGACGCGCTTGATGAACGGGACATCGGAGCCCTGGTTCCAGGTCAACGGAGGGTGGAACACGATGATGTCACCGTACGTGTACGGGTTCCAGTGCGGCGACAGCTTGTCGACGAGGACGTACTGCTCCGGGAGCAGGGTGCTCTCCATCGATCCTTGCTGGACCTTGTACGGCTGGGCGACGAACGCCTGGATTCCGAAAAAAATGACGACGGTCAGGACGAGGGTTTCGAGGACCTCGACAAGACAGCCGACGGCGGGTCGTTGAGTCACAGGACCGGGAGTATAGGGGCTGTGCTATCGTCCCGCCCCGTGACCGGAAGCGCCGGTCGGAGGT
>JANMPD010000270.1:0-1859 GCA_031369685.1 Chloroflexota bacterium
GGTAACCTCGCGCCAGGGGATCGGTACAGCCGTACGTTTGCTGTCGACGGAACCTACCCGTATGTATGCATCTACCACCCCTGGATGCAGGCCACGATCACCGTCACCCGGTGACACCGCCCACGCTTGGAGGAACGAGCAGATGCCGACCGCGGAACGCTATACATTTGGCACGACCGTCGCCCAGCCCATCGCGGAGGTGAGGCCTCGGGTCGAGGCCGCGTTGAAGGCCGAAGGATTTGGAGTCCTCACCGAGATCGACGTTGCGGCCACGCTCAAGGCCAAGCTTGGCATTGAGCGTCCGCCCTATCTGATCCTCGGGGCCTGCAACCCGACGCTTGCACACGCGGCGCTCGAGGCCGACCCCTCAATCGGGGCGCTCCTGCCGTGCAACGTCGTCCTTCGCGAGGATGAGGCGGGGATCACGGCCGTCGAGGTCCTCGATCCAGTGGTCGCGCTGTCCATCGCGGGCAAGCCATCCGTCCTCTCGATTGCGAGCGAGGCGCGTGAGCGGCTGAGCCGGGTCGTCGCCGCGCTCCAAGGCTGACGGTCGCCGCGCTCCAGAGCTGACGGCCGACGCTCCCCCGGGCTGACGGTCGCCGTCGCGCTCAGCAGGTCGTCGGACCGCTGATGCCATGACGGCCAGCGCGGGCCGCCAACCAAGAAACAAGTCTCAGACCACCCTCATGCTGGCCTCAGCCATGCCGGCCAGCCTATGGTCATGGACGTTGGGCATGAGCTCCGGATCCCCGTTCACGGCCTCGGCTGCGGCGGCGCCGGCGCGACGACGATCGAACGCGAGCTGGCCGCGACGGACGGTGTGCTGCGCGTCTACGTGAATCCCGCGACCGAGATTGCCTACGTCGAGTACGACCCGGCCAAGGCGGACCCGTCGCTGCTGGCCTTGGCGATCGAGCGGGCCGGGTATCGCGCTGGACGCCCCGTCGAGGCTTGAGATGATGCTGCTCGCGCGGCGCAACCTCTTCCGCGACCGAACGCGGTTCATGCTGAGTGTCCTTGGCGTCGCGGTCTCCATCGGCCTGATCCTGTTGCTCGCCGGTTATCGCTCGGGCGTCTATCGACAGGCCTCGGCATACCTCGACAACACGCCGGGTTCAGTCGTCGTGGCCGAGCGTGGAATACGCGATTTCCTCGGGACGAGCTCGGTGCTGCCGCCCGACACCCGTGATGCCGTCGAGGCCAGTCCCGGCGTCGCCCGCGTGATCCCGGTCGTCTCGCAGTTCGTCATCTTCGAGCGGCACGACCGCAAGGACGGCTTCTTCCTCATCGGCTTCGACCCGGCAGCCGGCGGCGGGCCGTGGAAGTTGGTCGACGGCCGCGAGCCGGTGGCCGACAACGAGCTGGTCATCGACCGGACGACGGCACGCCAGCACGATATCGCCATTGGCGACGAGGTCACGTTGCTCGATCGCAACGCGGCGGTCGTCGGCCTGTCCGACGAGACGACGTTGTGGGCCGGCTCGATCGCCTTTGCCCGCGTCACGACACTCGAATCGCTCGCCCGGGCCCCCGGTGTGCGGAGCTTCCTTCTCGTGACCCCGGAGGCTGGGACCAGCCCCGAGGCCCTCCGCGATCGACTGACTATCCCGGGGACGGAGGTCCTCCTCAAGTCTGACGTCATCGCCAACGACCGGAAGCTCATGGCCCGCGTATACGACGCCCCGATCGGGCTGATGGTCGCGATCGCGTTCGTCGTCGGCGTCCTCGTCGTCGGCCTCGTCATCTACACCGCGACAATCGAGCGCCGGCGCGAGTACGGGGCGCTCAAGGCGATCGGCGCCCGGAATCGAACTCTCTACCGGGTCGTGACGACCCAGGCGTTCATCGCCGCGACTGCG
>JANMPD010000274.1:0-2804 GCA_031369685.1 Chloroflexota bacterium
CGCGTGACCCGAGGACGGAGAGTTCCCGCCAGAAGATGTCCACGGCCCGCGCCTTGAAATAGTCGAGGCTGCTCCCGATCAGGACGACCCTGCCGCCGGGTCCGCCCATGGCGATCGCCTGCTCGTCCACGGCTGCCGAGCCGACGCACTGGATCACGACATCCGGCCCGTGGCCAGCGGTGAGCGCCTTCACGGCGAGTACGGGATCGCCGTCCCCGGCCGGGACCACTTCGTCGGCCCCCAGCTGGCGTGCCAGCTCGAGCTTGGCCGCTGATCGGGTGACGGCGATGACCCGCGCCCCGAACGCCTTGCCGAGCTGCACGGCGCTGGATCCCAGGCCACCCACGCCGAGTACGACCAGCGTTTCGCCGGCGGCGAGGTGCGCGACGCGCTTGAGGCCGTGGAGTGGGGTCGCGACCGCATCCGTCAGGACCGCCAGGACGGCCGGCGGAACGTGCGCCGGGGGACGAATGAGCGCCTCGACGGGCCGGATCACGTAGTCGGCAAAGGCCCCGTCCACGTCGACGCCCATGCGGGTGACCGATGGGCTGATGTTGGGCCGCCCGCGGGCCGCCCACGGGTCGCCCGGCGGCACGCTGATGTAGTAGAGCGCGACCTGATCACCCTCGGCGAACTCCGTGACGCCCTCACCAAGCTTATCGACGATGCCGGCAGCCTCGTGGCCGGGGACCACCGGCCAGGTGACCTTGGCCCCGAAGCCACCCTTCTGGAGAAAAACATCCGAGCCGCACACGCCGCAGGCCTCCACTCGCACCCGGACCTCACCCGGCCCGGGTTCCGGCACAGGGCGACGGACGAGCCTGAGTGGTGCCCCGGGACCGGCCAACTCGGCCGCGCGCATCGTGGCCATCGTGGGCACGACTCAGTACATCAGGAAGCCGCCCGAGGCGTTGATCGTGGAGCCGGTGATGTAGCTCGCATGGTCGGACGCGAGGAAGATCACCGGGCCGGCCATTTCGACCGGCTCCGCGACGTAACCGAGGGGCGTCTGCTTCTTCATGGTTTCGTAGACCTCGGGCGCGAGGCCGGTCATCAGCATCGGCGTATTCACCTGGCCGGGAGACACACAGTTGACGGTGATCCTGTGGGCTCCGTAGGTCCGCGCGAGGCCCCGGCACATAGATGTCACGCCGCCCTTGGTGGCGGCGTAGGCCACCGACCCACCGAAGCCGCCGGTCCACCAACCCTGCGAGCTGAACAGGATGATCCGGCCACCCACCCCCTGGTCGATCATGGCGGTTCCGGCCGCCCGGGCCAGGAAGAACGCCGCCTTGAGGTTCACGTCATGCTGGAAGTCCCAGTCCTCCTCAGTGACCTCATTGAGCGATCCCTTGCGCCGGAGCACGGCGGCGAGGTTTGCCAGCACGTACAGGTTGCCGAGTTGCTTTCGTGCCCTGGCGATCAGCGCGTCGTGGCCGGCGAGGTCCGTGAGATCAGCAGCCACGCCGATGTGGCCGCTCCCGTCCAGGCCCGCGACGACCTCGTCCACCTTCGCCTGGTCTACGTCAACAGCCATGACCTTCGCGCCGGTCATGGCGAATGCTGCGGTGATTGCCCGACCGATCCCGCCGGCGGCTCCCGTGACGATGACGCCCTTGCCGTCGAGGCCAGCACCCACGCTCCAGCTCATCTCGTCTCCTTTTCCTGGCTGCCCAATCGCGCTGTGATCCGTCGGATCAGCCGAGCACCTTTTCGCTCCGGTAGTGATCCACGACCTCCTGGATCACCTCGATCCCGAGACCCGGCTTGGTCGGCGGATAGAACCAGCCGTCCACGTGTTCGATGGGACCCGGGACCAACTCGTGCTGCATGGGATTGCGGAGCGGCTTGACCTCGATCAGTTTGAATGCCGGTGAACTGAAACTCATGGCCAGGCTCGCCGCCGTGACGATGGCCGACGACCAGCAATGGGCGTTGGCCTGCCGACGGTAGAACTCGATCCGCTCTACGGCCCGCTTGAAGCCGGTGATGCCCTCGGCGCGGCCTGGGTCGATGCCTACGACATCGACGGTGCCGGCCGACAGGATCCGCTCGAAGCCCTCGACGTTCCACTCCTTCTCGCCATAGGCCATCAGCGAGGTCGTCTTGCTGCGCAGGTTGGCGTAGCCCTCGGGATCCCAGGCGCCGAGCGGCTCCTCGATCCAGTGGAGGTCGTACTCGTCGAAGGCCTGCACGCGGCGGATGGCTGTCATGACGTCCCATTTCACGTTCCAGCCGCAGTCGAGCATGATCAACTTGCCCGGCAGGCCCGCCCGCATCTGGCGCATGTACTCGACGTCGCGATCGTGCTCGTAGCCGAGGCGCGCATTGCCACGCTTTCCGAGGCCCACCTTGAGCCCGTGCAAGCCGGGGGCGACCCACTCCTGAGCCTCCTCGACCATCCGGCCGATGTCCTCGTAGTGGGCGTGGCTGGATGCAACCGCGGGCAGCTTCTCGTGGACCGCTCCGCCGAGGAGCTGGACCACCGGCACGCCGAGCAGTTTGCCCTTGATATCCCAGAGCGCGATGTCGATGGCTGCCACGGCGTAGGAAGCAATGCCGCCGTTGTAGCCGTACCAGAACATCTGGTCGCGGAGCGAATGCCAGATGGCAATGTTGTCGAGCGGATCCTTGCCGACAACGCGGGTGGCCATCCCCTCGACGATCGCTTTGGCCGCAAAGTTGGCCTCCGGGAACTGGGTGATCGATTCGCCCCACCCAACGACGCCATCGTCGGTCGTGATCTTCACCAGGCACAGGTGCCGGAGTGCGTTGAAGTCGTTGGGTTCCGGATAGCTGACCGG
>JANMPD010000304.1:0-4413 GCA_031369685.1 Chloroflexota bacterium
GCCTTCCCGAACGAGCCGCTCGTCATCACCAAATTGTTCGACGAGATCGCTCCCAAGTATGCCGATCGGACGTCCGGGTTCACCCGGATCGTGAAGATCGGCCAACGCGCGGGCGACGCCGCCGAGATCGTTCAGATCGAGTTGGTCTGAGCCAATCATGAGCGCCCGCAGGGGCGTTGATGCTGGTTCCCGAGAGGGAACCCCTGTGCGCTATCGGGCACGGGTTGAATATGACGGCACGGAATTTTCCGGGTTCCAGGTCCAACCTGGAAAACGGACAGTCCAGGGGGCGCTCGAAGCGGCGCTGGCCCACCTCAGCGGTGGCACCAGACAACCCGTAGACGGCGCCGGCAGGACCGACGCAGGAGTGCACGCCGAGGGTCAGGTGATTGCCTTCACCTACTCCGGCGGGCTCGATGCGACGGCCCTCGGTAAGGCTCTCAACGGCCTGCTTCCGCCGGATGTCGCGATCCGCGACCTACGTCGGGCAGCCAGGGGCTTTCACCCCCGTTACGCGGCGCGGTACCGGGAGTACCGCTACACCGTCTGGAACGGACCGCGCAGCCCGCTTCGAGAGCGCACGGCGCTCTGGGTGCGGACCCGACTGGACACGGACGCCATGGCACGAGCCGCACAGGCCTTCGTCGGCCGGCGCGACTACAGTGCGTTTGGTGGGCCCGATCCGAAGCCGATCCGGAACGTCCATGACGTTCGGGTGAGGCGGGACGGCCACCAGGTGACGATCGACGTCCGCGCCGACGCCTTCCTTCGCGGGATGGTCCGGCGCATGGTCGCCGCCCTTCTCGGCGTCGGGAGGGGGACAATTGAAGAAACTGCGGTCGCGGCGGCACTCGCCGATCGTCGACCGGCCTTTGGAGGGGTTGCAGCCCCGGCCAGGGGATTGAGCCTTCGGCGCGTCGTCATGGGACGGACGTCGAGGCGAACGAGCGGAGAACACGAGGAACGATGAACGCCAAGACCTACACGGCCCGGGAAAGCGAGATCGAGCGACGCTGGTTCGTCGTGGATGCGACAGATCAGACGCTGGGTCGCATCGCCACCCATGTTGCGCGCGTCCTGTCCGGGAAGAACAAGCCGACGTATACGGCTCACCTGGACACTGGCGACCACGTGATCATCCTCAACGCCTCGAAGGTGTCCGTGAGTCGGGACAAGATCACCAGCAAGACCTACGCCCGCCACAGCGGCCACCCGGGGGGGTTCAAGGAGGAGTCGCTCGGGCATCTGCTGGACCGTCGTCCCGAGGAAGTCCTGCGGCGCGCCGTCAAGGGCATGATGCCGCATAACCGACTGGGAGCTCAGCAGCTCCGCAAACTCAAGATCTATGCCGGATCGGAACACCCGCATCAGGCTCAGCGGCCTGAGCCGCTCGCCTGACGGAGGATCCCAACCATGGCTACACCCACGCTCTTCAATTCCGGTACCGGTCGACGCAAGACCGCCGTTGCCCGCGTTCGCCTGATGCCCGGCGAAGGTGAGATCGTCGTCAACGGTCGCTCGCTGGCCGAGCACTTCGGCAACGCGATCGACGAGAGCGATGTCCGGATGCCGTTCCACGTGACCAGCACCGATGGACGCTACAACGCCCTGATCAAGGTCGAGGGTGGCGGTGTCACCGGCCAGGCCGGCGCCATTCGCCATGGCATTGCGAGGGCGCTCCTCGAACTCGAGCCGGAGTATCGCCTTTCGCTTCGCCAGGCAGGTCTCCTGACCCGCGATCCGCGGATGAAGGAACGCAAGAAGTTCGGCCTGAAGCGAGCCCGCAAGGCGCCGCAGTACACCAAGCGCTGATTGGCGGACGGGGACGCCGTGCCCACCAGCAGGCCTCCTTCCATTGCCGCCCCCGGCAGCCTCCGCGGCCGGGACTTCGTCAGCGCCGCTGACCTTCAACCGGATGAAGTTCGGCGCATCTTCGCGACCGCGAGCGATCTGAAAGCCGAATACACGCTCGCCCGCCGCCATGCGCGTCCCGCGTTGACCAGGACGACCGTCGCCATGCTCTTCGAGCGACCATCCCTCCGCACCCGGGTCACCTTCGAGGCGGGCATGGTCCAGCTCGGTGGCGCGGCCATCCAGCTGACGTCGGGCGGCGTCGGTTGGGGTGTTCGAGAGTCGATCTCCGACGTGGCCCGCAATCTCGAGGGCTACGTTGATGCGATCGTGATCCGGACAGGTCCGCACGAGGTCGCGACCGAGTTCGCCGAGCAGGCATCGATCCCGGTCATCAACGCGCTCACGCTTCACGAGCATCCCTGCCAGGCGTTGGCCGATGTCTTCACCATCGAGGAAGTCTTCGGGTCGGTCGCCGGGCGTGTCATCGCGTTCGTCGGCGATGGGAACAACGTCTTTCACTCCCTCGCGCTCGTGGCGACGGCCATGGGCGCCATCGTCCGGCTTGCCCATCCACCCGGCTACGAGCCGGATCCGGCCATCGTCCGGATCGCCGAAGCACGAGCTGCCGAGCATGGCGGTGCCCTCGAGATCGGCGAGGATCCCGCCTCGGCCGTCCGTGACGCCGACGTCATCTACACGGACGCTTGGACCTCGATGGGCCAGGAATCGGAAACGGATGTGCGACGCGCGGCCTTCTCGGCATACCAGCTCAACGGCGAGCTCCTGCGGATGGCAGGCCCGTCTGCTCGTGTCATGCACTGCCTTCCGGCCCACCGGGGCGAGGAAATCACGTCGAGCGTGATGGACGGCCCGCAGAGCATCATCTTCTCGCAGTCGGAAAATCGGCTCCATGTCCAGAAGGGGCTCCTGGTCGAGCTCCTCGGCAAGCGCGGCGATGGCGGTCTCGCCGAGTACGGCGCTGGAGCGGGAGGGTCAGCATGAGTCAGGCCATGTTCGATCTGTACAAGGAGGCCTTGCGGCGTGGTCACGTGGCCGCCGTTCAGGGCAATCTCGACGCGGCCCTGACTGCGTACGAGGCCGCCGCAACCATCGCGCCCGAGCGTGCGCTCCCGCACGCGAGCGTCGGCGACGTGTTGAAGCGCCTTGGCCGGTTTGACGAAGCCGAGCATGCCTACGACGCTGCCCTGCAGCGTGCTCCGGCGGATGAGGGCGCGCTTCGTGGACGAGCTGCAACGCGCGTCGAGCTCCGGCGGCCCGTCGACGCGGCCAGGGACCTCGAGGCGCTGGCCGACGTGCTCGAGCGGGCCAATCGGATCGCGGACGCGTGCACCGCGGCCTGCGCGGCGCTCGAGATTGCCGACACGCGATCGCGTCGATTGGCCGTCGAACGTCTCGCCGACGCGCTCTCGGGACTCGCCGGTGAGCCGGGTGCCGCGGCGGCCATCGCGCGCGCGGGGCCATTCCTGGACCCGAACCGTACGAGGGCGGAACCGGAGCCCCTGGTGGCGCTTGCGCCCGGTAGCCTTGACTGGCCGGTCTCCACGGCCGACGTCATCGTAGCGATCCCGCCTGAAGATGCGACCAATCCGCCCGACGGATTCGACCCGGATGGGGTCGAGGCCGCGACCGTGGAGGCCGCGGGCGTCGAGGCTGCCCTGGCAACGGACGCGCCTGCTCCGTTGCACGACGCACCCGTTGCCGCCGATGAACCGGCCGAGCCCGAACCCCCGGTGGCCGTCGAGGCATTGCCCGAGCCAGCGCTCGCGCCTGAGCCAGTACCCGAACCGGCAATGGCCGCCGATGAACCTGCCGACATCGACGGCGCTCCAGCGGAGCCCGCGGCCGCCGAGCCCGACGTCGCGAGCGAGCCTGAGCCCGAGGGCGCCGAGCTCGTCGAGCCAGAACCACTCGTGGAGCCAGAGACCGTCGAGCCCCCGGTCGAGCCGCGCGCCCGTTTTCACGTTGTCGCGGCACGCGCGGAAGCCGAGTCCCTGCTGATTGCAGGGGATCATCAGCGGGCGCGACCGTTGCTTCTGAGGATCGCTGAGGCGGAGCGCGAGGCCGGGCGCCTGGACGCCGCGATCGATGCCTGCCTGATCCTGGTGACGATGAATCCGGCCGACACGGCGGTGCAGCTCGAACTCGCCACCATTCAGGCCGCCCGCGGTTGGATCGATCTGGCTCGGGACAAGATCGCGCTCCTGACCCGACTGGCGGACCTCGATGATGATCCGGACGCTCAGGCCCTCGTCCAGGGATCCGCGGTGGCCCGCGACCTCGCCACGACTCGACGACAGGATCGGGAGTCCACCCCGCGCCTCTGAGGCGTTTCCGGGGCGCCTATGGGAGCCCTCCGCCTGCACCCGTCCGCCTGCGCCCGCTCCCGCACTGTCTGTAACCCCGGGTCGCGATGCTACACTCGACCCCGATGCCGCAGGTCCTCGCGTCGATCCTCGATCAGGTTCGGCCAACGACATTGCTCGACATCGGGATCACCGCGCTTCTGATCTACTGGCTGTTCAGCCTGATCCGAGGAAC
>JANMPD010000311.1:0-4186 GCA_031369685.1 Chloroflexota bacterium
CGAGCGTGATGTAAGTACGCCATACCTGTGTCTCGGACCTGCTCGCCACGTGAGCCATCAGCACGACCGGCCGATGCAGATCGTCTGGGAGCTCGAACGGCCGATGCCAACGGAGATCTACAGCCTTGCGAAGGTCGCGGCGGGCTAGTCGCCCGCACGCCTCAGAACGTCGGCTGCTGGCAAGGACTTGGGCGCCAAGACTCGGCGACGACTTTCTCAGTTGCGAAGATCTGCTCCCGCCAGCTCCGCCAACCGTCGCCGGTACGCAATCGACGCCCGATCCGGGCCCGCGATGTGCAACTCGGCGCAGAGGTCGATCGGGAGGGCCTCCGGGCGTTGGGACTCGGCGATCGGGCGGTCCTGGTCCAGGATGACCGCCTGGAAGGCGGCGAGCCCGGCGTCGGCTTCGGGCTCCGTCTTGTAGGTCCGGGCGTTCCAGGTGAACGACCGACAGCTCCGGGCCGACAGCGGCGCCACGGCCACGAACAGCACGAACCGGTTGCCATCGGGTCGCTCGGCCGACGGCGCTGGTCGAGGGTCACGGACAGCGGCAGGTGGAGGGTGTAGGTCGTCGGGTCGCGCTGGACCTTGGCCCCCGGCGCGACGTCGCCTTTGGGTCAGCGGGTACTTCGCGCCTACGCCGAGCGCTGCTCCCTCTGCCGGCTGCGCCACCAGGAGCTCCTGGACGCGGCGCACATCACGCCAGACAGCGACGCCGAGGGCGAGCCGGTGATCAGCAACGGCGTCGCCCTGTGCAAGCTCCACCACGCCGCGTTCGATCGGTTCTTCTTCGCCATCCGACCCGACTACGTCATCGAGGTCCGCCCGTCCGTCCTCGCCGAATCGGACGGCCCGATGCTCGTCGTGGGCCTCCAGCAGATCCACGGCCAGCCGATCCACCTGCCCCGCCGCACCGTCGACCTTCCCGACCGCGCCCGCCTCGAGCACCGCTATGCGCAGTTCCGCCAGGCGGCGGGGTAGGGCAGGCACCTTCAGGGAGACGCCCGGCTGCCGTTCGGCTTCTTGGATCCTGGTCGCTTCTTTCCCGTTGGCGGCTCGGGGATCGGTTCGAGGTCGAAGAGCGCCTGTTGCTCGGCCACGAGTGCCCCGCGCGAAACGGAGTCTGGCAGCGGCTCGCCGTACGCCGCGGTCGTGGTCGACAGATCGACAACTGCGGCGGGCTGTCCGTCCAGCGGGAGCGCTCCTTGGGACACCAACGCCGCGTTACCTGCGGGGAGCCCCCCGGTGAGTCGCGCGTAGATCGGCACCCAGCGGGCCTTGAGGGCCTCGGTCGCACCGGCCCAGGTACCTCCCTCACCCTCGGACGCGGAAACCACGACCGCGAGGTCGGCAAGGCAGTAGATCAGGCGGTTCCGACCCATCGCGAGGCCAACCGAGAACGGCACGTCGGACCCATTTGGCGACAGCAGGACCACGCGCTCGTCTTCGACGAGGTTCCGCAGCGCGACCGATCGGGCCTTGCGCTCAAGGCTGTCGGCGAGGACACCGACCACGGCACCCCCGGCGTCCGCCGCCCCGTTCATGGCTGCCGCGTCGATGCCCTTCGCGCCCCCCGATATCACGGGGCGCCCGGACCGTGCCACCGACGCAGCGGCATCTGAAGCAAATGCAAGTGACTCGGGATCTGCATCTCGGGAGCCGATGATCGCCACCCCACCGGCCCCGAGGAGTTCGACCGCCCCGGCCCCATAAAGGACTGGTGGAGCCGATGCTCCAAGTCGCGCGCGTAGCCGCGCGGGGTATGCGGTGTCGTCAACTGTTACCAGCCAA
Source organism: Chloroflexota bacterium (assembly GCA_031369685.1). GTDB lineage: Bacteria > Chloroflexota > Limnocylindria > Limnocylindrales > CSP1-4 > UBA5189. The sequence continues at coordinate 1,792 of JANMPD010000311.1, forward strand.
ATCCCGCGGCTCTCAAGCCGCTCCACGTCCATGGCAAGGGTCGTCGCGCGCTCGGCGAGGCGCGCGATCAGGTCGGGTGAGATCGCGGTTGCGGCAAGGAGACCGTCAAGATCGGCAACCGAGCGGCCAAGGAGCATCGATGGCGTCCCGCCGGCAGACGAGAGCGCGGCAGCGATGCGCGACCACTCCGTCGGCGTAAGGGGCTTCGGGCTGTCTTGATCCTCATCTGGCGTCGGCCCGGCGGCCGTGCGGCGCGTCGTCAGCGCGACGATGGCCAGCCCGTCGGGCGTCATCGGGTGCCGAATTGTCATCAGGCGTCATCCTGCGGCGTGGCCGTGGCTAGCGCAAACGGGTGAACCGGACCGGCCCCGTGCTGCCGGAGCAGCCAACCCGCGTAGGTCAAGGTCCAGCGCGAATCGACGATGTCGTCAACGAGGAGCACCGGACCGGGCGGGCAGTCCGCGATCACGCGAAGCGACGCGGCGACGTTGCCCAGCTGCTTGGCGCTGTTCTGCATCGTCTTCTGCGGAGGTACGTCCGCGGCGGCAAGGACATCGCAGAACGGCAATCCAAGCGCCGTCGCAAGCCGCCGCGCGAAGTCGCCGACGAGGCCAGGGTGTCTGAGCGACGGGATGGCGGTGACCCACGCTGGCGCAGGGTCGGGTCGCCAGCGTCGAGCGACGAGCTCGCCGGACGCCTGCACGAGCTCGTCGTCGAAGCGCCGATTTCGATACTTCCCGTCGGCGACGCGACGCCCCCAACCCGCGTCGTCGTACATCGCGAGGGACCGCCCCGGCTCATTGGCAGGCGCGATCACCCCGCTGTGGTTCGCCAACGCCCCAGCAGGCCAGCGGAGCCGCGGCTCGATCGGGCGGTCTGAGCGGCGCAGAAAGTCCACTGCCTCTTGCACGAGACCGGGATCTGGCTCCGCGAACAAGAAGCCTCCTACCTCCGGCCCGCAGCGACCGCACGAACCGGTTGCCGGATCGTCGAGGGCATCCGTGAGGTACGCCATGAGGCAACTTTCGTGCGTCATGTACTCCTGCATCTGGCGCAATTCGGCTCGACGGATCGCTGTGATGCGGTCGATCCGATCCCGATCGAGCTGCCACGGGTTGAGGGTTCGGAAATACGACCCGCGCTCGTGCGCGACGGCACCATCCACCTCGAGCAGCTTCAGGACGTGGTCGATCCGGGAATGCCGGAGATTGAGGCGCGTCTCCAGGAACCGGATCGTGGCCGTTTCGACCCGCTCCAGGGCGGCCAGCACCGCGAGCATCTCCTCCTCGGGCGGAAAGGCGCTGCGGATGAAGAAGTCGCTGATCTCGTCATCCTCGCGCCCGGCGAGCACGATGCCAAATGCATTGGGGAGTGCCCGCCCAGCTCGCCCGACTTGCTGGTAGTAGGCGATCACCGACCCGGGTCGCTGGTAGTGGATGACGAAGCCGAGGTCGGGCTTGTCGAACCCCATCCCGAGGGCCGTGCTGGCTACCAACGTCTTGAGTCGGTTGTCCAGGAGTGCCTGCTCCAGCTTGATCCGGTCCTCGGGGGTTCGCCTGGCGTGATACGCGGCCGATTCGATCCCGTGTGCGGCAAGCCAAGCCGCGACGCGCTCGGTGTCGGACACCGTCAGGCAGTAGACGATTCCGTTCCCCGGCATCTGCGGGATGTTTGCCGCGAGCCACGCGAGCCGGTCCGCGCCATCCCGGAGGGTGATCGCCTGGAGGCTCAGTGATGCCCTCGCGAGGGGTCCCCGCACCACTCGGACGTCGCCGCCGAGCTGCTCGACCACGTCAGCAACGACGCGATCGTTGGCGGTCGCCGTCGTCGCCAGGAGGGGCGTGCGCGGCGGCAGTCCGGCGATGATTCGTCGCAGGCGTCGATAGTCGGGCCGGAAGTCGTGGCCCCAATCCGAGATGCAGTGCGCCTCGTCAACGACAAACAACCCGATACCGCCCTGGATCGACGGCAGGATCTCGGTGGCGAACTCCTCGTTGCCCAGACGCTCCGGGGAGATGAGGAGCACATCGACGGATCCATCGATGAGCCCGGTTCGGGCTGCCTGCCACTCGTCGGTGTTGCCCGAGTTGATCGTCGCGGCACGCAATCCGAGCGCGGTCGCCGCGTGGATCTGGTTGCGCATGAGGGAGAGCAGGGGACTGATAACGAGGGTTGGCCCCCGGCCCGCGTCACGGAGGACTCGCGTCGCGATCCAGTACACAAGGCTCTTGCCCCAGCCGGTTCGCTGGACCACCAGGGTCCGGTCGCCCCGCAGGACTGCCTCGATGGCCTCGCGCTGACCGTCGCGAAACTCGGCACCCGGGCCGAGCAGTCGCTCGAGGAGGGTTTGGAGCGGGTCGGTCGATGCTGGCGGCGCGTGTCCCATCGAGGCCAT
>JANMPD010000326.1:0-6966 GCA_031369685.1 Chloroflexota bacterium
AACGATCCGGAGCAGGCGGCCCGGGTCGCCGATCGGATCGAGGCGGGCATGGTCTACATCAACCTGGTGGGGGCCGACAGTCCCGAGCTGCCGTTCGGCGGCGTCAAGCGCAGCGGTACGGCCCGTGAGTTGGGTCTGCTGGCGGCCGATGAGTTCGTGAACAAGAAACTCATCCGTACCGCCGGCTGATATACCGCCTTAGTGAAGTTCCCCGTTGAAGATGAGACTGGCTCAGGCGGCGAGGATCGCCTCGAGTAGGTCCGCCACGCCGGCGAGGGACGGGACGCTGCCGAAGCCGCGGTCGGTGAAGGGCGTGCCGTCAAACCGCTCGGGAGGACTCACTGCGAGGTCGTCTTACGACGGACAAGTGCTGGCGCCCAATCACATGCCAGCCCGAGGCTCGCGGTCGATATATGGCGCGGCGCTCGTCATTCGAGTCGCGCATCCGTCGCATCATCCGCCACGCTGGCGTAGTAACGGTCCAGCACCTGCGCGAACACGTCCTCACCGGGCGCGGCCCGATGGAACAGCGTCATGCAGGACCGGACCTTCACGGCGTCGATCGGCCCGAGGATCTCCTCCGCCGTTCTTCCCTCGATCGCCAGGAGCGTCCGAGCGCACTCTCGGAGTCGCGCTCCGAGCACCGGCTGGGCGAGATAGTCGCGCGCCTCATCGATCGAGGCGATGGCGTAACGCTGGGACATGGCGCTGCGCCCGAGGCCCGCGATCTGCGGAAAGATGAACCAGATCCAGTGGCCCACCTTGCGCCCGCGGCGGATTTCGCCCAAGGCGCTGTCGTAGGCGGACTGCTGCGCGACGAGGAAGCGGTCGAGGTCGTACGGCATGAGCGCATGGTGCCGCGGAGGCGGATGGTCGAGCCCCCAGGCTCACGACGGTAAAGGGTCACATCAGCGACGGCCTTTACAGTCGGTGTCTCAGGTTGAGTCGGGCGCCGTTTCTGGAGTGTTGCCATCTCCAGATCGCGGCGCGAGCGTCCTCGAGCCGTGATCTCATGGCGCTTGAGCTTGGCAATGACGACTGCATGGTCACGCTATGTACATGCCTGTCAACAAGCGCCCGGTGGAGAGCTCCGACGGCAGTGATCTCGCTCGGCGTCGCACGGCTGGAGCGTAACGGAGCCTGACACGAGCGCCGAGTCGGGCCGACTCCAGGGCCTGACCGGCCTGACGTGCCCGCCTGTGTTCGAGGCGCCCATGCAGTCGACGCAGTAGCGGATAACCGCAGCGGAGTGGGGCTGCGGCTCGCTCTTTCGCGGCTCGCGCGCTCGTTCGCGGCGGAGCTCGCCCACTCGTCCGTTCGCGGCGCGGCTCGCTCGCGCGCTCGTCCTTGCGCGCGACCGCCCCTGAGCGCCCGACCCTGCGCGCACGGGAAACGCGCGCGTTCTCCCTGCGTTTCCGATGCGCGCGTTGCGCGCGTGGATCCGTGCGTACGCGCACGTCCTTATGGGACCGGCGAACGACACGGGACCGGCGAACGACCGGGCCACCGATCCCTGATGGAGGTCCAGCGTGGATGACCGACCTGCTCGTCCCGGCCGCGCGGAAGTCGCCGCGATGCTCGGGATGATACCGACCGCCCTCGAGCCCGCCGTGCCCAGCGAGCCCGCGCCGCAGGCCCCGGGGTTCGAACCAGACGACCGCCTTGCCGTGCTGGTGATCCTCGTCGCCGACGATGAGCGGACCTTGCGGCGGCTGCGGCCGATCGTGCGCCGTGTCTACGGGATCGCCCACGACCTGACCGAGCGCGAGGCGTTCGCGGTCGCCGAAGGGTTCCACCCATGACGCCCGAGCCACCAGGGGGAGAGACAATGGAACCAGCCAATCCGGGCATGAATGAGATCGCGGGACGCTCGGCATCGTCGTCGAAGTCAGCGTTCAAGCGACTGACCGCAGCGGAGGCCGAGCGCGCGCTGTATATCGACTTCGAGGGCCAGACGGACAAGACGCCGGTCCTGCTCGGCATCCTCCGGCGTCGAGGCAAGGGCGATGAGCCGTCCGTGTTCCAGCTGGTCGTCGACCCCGAGTTCGAGGCAGCGGGTCCGGACCTTCGTGGGCTTCGTGACGCCGTGGAAGTCCTGGTCCTGCGCGCCGAACGCCGGGATCGCCGGATCGTCTCCTGGAGCGAGCACGACCTCGAGGTCGTTAGGCGCCTGCGTGACGAAGATCCGGATCTCGTCGCGCGGTTCGAGCGGCGCTATGCCAATGCCCTGGCGGTGGCGAAGCACTGGGCGAACAGGCTCCATCCCGATGACAAGCCGGGGAACGGCAAGCTCGGCGGCTACCTCGCGATGATCGGCTACCAGGTACCCCTTGACGCAGTCGCCGGGGACGTGGGCGACACCATCGCTGCGCTCCGCCCAACGCTCGCGGCGGGTCGCCCGATGACGGCGCGGCAGAAGGAGCGATGGGCCCGGCTCCGATCCCACAACCGGCACGATTGTGCCGGGATGCGAATGGTCTGCCTGCGCGCGACACGGGAGCTGGAGGAGGACGAAGCCTGAACCTGGCATCGCGGGTCCGTGGCTCAGGCCTGCCTCGGGCCTGACTCGGGCCTGGCTGAGGCCTGGCATGGGCCTGGCTGAGGCCTGGCATGGGCCTGGCTGAGGCCTGGCATGGGCCTGGCTGAGGCCTGGCATGGGCCTGGCTGAGGCCTGGCACGGGCCTGGCTGAGGCCTGGCACGGGCCTGGCTCGGGCCTGGGCCACGGGCCTGGCTCGGGTCCGTGCTCAGGCCTGGCTCGGGCCTGGCTCGGGCCTGGCTCGGGCGCGGCCCCGGTCTGATCCCGCCGACAACCGGCGGGACCAGGGCTCCGAACGCTCAGCAATCCGTGGCGGGCTCATCGATACGGGGTGCCACGCCGGGCGGAATGAGATAGGTGACCGATAGCTCGAGGTCGACCGTCCCGACACTGCGTCCAATGTGGACGTGGCCGTTGCCCGGATCCAGGATCGTCTGGCCGGCCGGGTAGTCGATGTATGAGCAGTCGGTCTCCTGGTATCGGAAGATGCCGCTCTTGACCGTCACGAGCACCGGCCCGGGATGGCTGTGCCAGCCTGTGCTGCCGCCCGGGTGGATCGTCAACGTCTGGGTGAAGACGCGAAGGTCTTCGTATGTCTGGAGCTTGACGACGCCCGGGATATTCACCTTGGTCGGTCCGGCGAGCGCACCGTCACTCACGGTCGTGATATTGGCAACTCCTGACCCGGGGCTCGCGATGGCCACGGTCGGGATGAGCAGGGCGAGGGCCGCAACCACGGCCACGGCGCGGAACGCATGTCGTGTCATGACAATTTCTCCTTCGGTCATGCCCGGCTGTCGCCTCGGCATGGGTGCGTTGTTAAATCTGTGGGCACGGGCATCTGGCTGTTAATCAATCAAGAGGTGGCAAGTTCACCCCCTCCAGCTGGCGCGCCAACAGACGGGGCCGAGCCCGCGATGGGAACACGTGACCGCTCCCGGCGAATACTCGCGTCGTCATCTCCCGAACCCGGCCGTCGCGTCGATCTGGTCCGCGTATACCCAGTCGCCGGCTGCCGCATCGGTGGTGTAGATCGTCACGCGCTTCGGCATGACGTCGCCCCTAGTGTCGAATGCGATCTGGCCGAGGACGGTATCGAACGTCGCATCTGTGTTGACGCCCGCGGCCCGCACGGCATCCCGGAGGCTGGTCGTGCCGGCAGGCGGGCTTGCATCGACCTGCTGGAGCGCCGCGATCACGACCTGGGCGCAGGCAAAGCCAAAGACTGAAAACGGCGTCGGATCGGCACCGTAGACGGCCCGATACCTTGTCTCAAAAGCGGCTTCCCCGGGGCCATCCGCCAACCCTGGAAAGACGCTGTATGCGGACGACCGCCTGCCATCGCCGAGGAGACTGAGGAAGGAGCCCGGCGTGACGGCATTCCCGTCGTTGAGGGCCTCGGTCCCGACAAACGGGATCTCCCCCAAACCGGACTGGACGGCGGCTCCCAGGAGCACAGCGCCCTGGTCAGCGGCGCCGCCGAAGTAGATCGCCTGCGGGTTCGTCGTCCGCGCGGTGGCGAGGATCGCCGGTAGCTCGGCACCCGAGTTCGAGAAGCTCGCTCGCGAGACGACGCTCCCGCCAAGGCGTGTGAACTCCGTCTCGAACCAGCCCGTAATGGAGATCCCATAGTCCGATTTGTCGTCGATGACGTAGACGGAGGTCTTCCCAAGCCGCTCGAAGACATATCGTGCGGCGCCCGCGGCCGCAGCGTCATCGGTCGTGACGACGCGAATGTAGTTTTCACGGCGGGCCGTCGGATCGCCCGTAGGCTGGGTCCCGGCGTCAGCGGTTCGCGTCACCTGCGGGTTGGTGTTCCCGGGGCTGCACTGGAGCAAGCCGGCGGCATTGCTGATCGGGATCTCCTGCAGCGCGACGGACGAGTGGAACGGCCCGATGACCGCGACGACCGCCGGGTCGGCGACGATCTGGCGCATGTTCGCCGCGCCTTGTGGCCCGTCGGGCACGCCGTCGACCAGATCGCTGAGGATCGCCGATGGCGGTATCTCGAGTTGATAGCGGCCGACCTGGCCTGCCGCGTCGTTCACGGCCAGGGTGATCCCGTTGGCGATGGAGGCGGCGCCCGGCTCATTGGCGCCGAGCGGCAGTTCCATCGCGATTACGACCCGGACCGGGAGGAATTGTGGCCACTTGCTTCCGGCCAGCATCACGGTCAGCAGCGCGAGGAGAAGCGCGGCGAGCATGACCAGCAACACCAGGCGAAGGAGATGCGGAGTCGCTGGATCGATCCGGAAGCTCGGCCGCAGCCGGTCCGCCATGTCGGCCGCGACCTGCTCGGGCGACCGCGCCCCAGCAGCGCCCGCCTCGGCTCGATAGTCGAGATAGGCGATCACTCGTGCGTCGAATATCTCGTCGGTGAGTTGGCGGCTCATGCAACGTCCTCCCCGAGCTGAGACCGGAGTCGTATACGCGCCAGACGCAGCCGCGATCGCGTTGTCTCGAGCGAAGCGCCAACGATCTTGGCTGTCTCGGGCATCGAGTAGCCGGCGTACAGGTGGAGCGCGACGACGGCGCGCTGAGCGGCCGGAAGGGCCTCAAATGCGGTACGAATCGAGTCACGGCCGGTGACCGAGGCTCCGATCTCGTCGGTCACCCGGGTCGGTTCGATTTGGATCTCGCGCGGACCCGGGAACAGTCGAGAGAGGAGTGACGAACCGCGACGATCGTGGCGGATCGCCTCGCGAACGATGATCCGATCCAGCCAGGCCGATAGCTTCTGCGGATCGCGGAGCGTTCGCCGCCGACGCCACGCCTGCTCGAGGCCCGCCTGAACCGCATCCTCGGCGTCCGCGACGTTGTGGCAGACGAGGGAAGCGAGCCGGATCAGACGCGGTTGCTGCTGACGAACGAAGTCGACGAGATCGCGATCCAGCAACTCGCCGTCCGCCACGGGCGCCGTCCGCGTTCGGTCCAACCAGCTCATCGAAATCGGCCCACCGACGTACTCATGTCAGATAGAACGTCCGCTCAGCTCAATCGGGTCAAACCGGCCGAACATCACGCCGGTTGACCCGTTCGGTTCCCCATCATGTTCTATGGATCTGTACCGATGCATCTGTATCTGCCAGCCGGCGACGGAAGACAACCCGCGACGGAAGACAACCCGCGACGGAAGAGCGAGCACCAGGGAAGAGCGAGCACAAGCCGATGGCGATACATCACGAGAACAACGGGATTCACCCGAAGGAGAGAGGTAGACATGGGACGACGGATTAGCGAGGCAGGGCCTACGCGCGGCTTCTGGGAGTCGTTCACGTTCATCGCCCTCCTGCTCACGCTCGTTGCAACAGCCTGCTCCGGTGGATCGTCCACCCAGCCGCCCCCGGCCGCCAGTGGCTCGGCGCCAGGATCTTCAGCTATGAGCACGCAGGGACAGATCGCTTTCATGAGCGATCGAGACGGCCAGCGCGAGATCTACGTCATGAACGCCGACGGGACAGAGCAGACGCGGCTCACCGACAACCCGGCACGAGATGGCCTGCCAGCCGTGTCACCGGACGGCAAGCAGATCGCGTTCTCCAGCAACCGGGATGGCAAGTTCGAGATCTACGTCATGAACGCCGACGGTAGCGATGTGAGGCGGCTCACGACGGCGCAGGGTGATGACGGTTTCGCGGACTGGTCGCCTGACGGCACGAAGATCGCATTTGCCAGCGGCCGGGACGCCAACTTCGAGATCTACGTCATGAACGCCGACGGGACCGGGCAAACGCGCATCACGCAGTCTCCTGATAATGACTTCGCCCCGGACTGGTCGCCCGACGGCACGAAGATCGCCTTCGACCGAGACCTGGGCGGCGTCAACTTCGACATCTACGTGATCAACGCCGACGGGAGCGCGGAGAAGCCACTCCTGAGCGATCCGTCTGGTGACGAATCCCCTGCCTGGTCGCCAGATGGCACGAAAATCGCCTTCTTCAGCAACCGGGGCGCCAATGGAGACATCTACCTGATGAACGCCGACGGGACCGGGATGAGACCGCTCACCGATAACGCGGCCGCCGACGTTCTCCCCGTCTGGTCGCCAGATGGCACGAAGATCGCGTTTGTCAGCAGTCGTGACGGCAACAACGAGATCTACGAGATGCATGCTGACGGGACCGGGGTGACGCGGCTCACCACGGACCCGGGCGAGGACATCGAACCATCCTGGTAGGCTCGGCCCAGCGCTGACGAACGCTCGGGCTATCCCACAACCGGAACGATTGTTCCGGGATGCGAACGGTCTGCCTACGCGCGACACGGGAATTGGAGGAGGACGAATCGTAAGCTGTGGGGGTGGCCGTTGCGCGGATCCACCGCGCGGCACGATGTGACCGCTGGTCCTCTGGGCGCCCATGTACGACGGACCTTGCACGAACGGCGCGCACAGCGGACGATGGGGGCATGGACGACGATGGGAGCGTGG
>JANMPD010000327.1:0-4859 GCA_031369685.1 Chloroflexota bacterium
CTCGCCGCGCACGAGCAGGCGCCCCATGGAGCCCTTGTCGCCGATCTGCAGGGGCGCGTTGCCACGCTCCTTCTTGGCCCTTGGCAGGTCGGACAGGTCGGGTCGATGCCCCTCGCGGGTATGGATCACGAACATGCCGGCTGCCCGGCAGGCCTCTAGTACCTTCTGGGCCGGCTTGACCGCCCTGAGCAACATCGAGGTGTCATTCCCGAGCGATTCTCCGAAGCCGCCCGGGTAGACGAAGTCGCGCTGGAAGTCGATCATCACCAGCGCGGTCTTGTTGAGCGTGAACTCGAAGTCATACGGTTCCGCGTTGACCTTTGCCATCAGTGCCTCCTGTTCTGAGCATCGATGCTGGTTGTCATCGGACGCCGGCTCGCGCCTGATTGGACGTCCGTGTCACCTGGGACCAGATCCCCTGTCCCGGACAACCCGGGTGCCGGTCTCCCCGGCAATCGCGCGACTGAGCGCGGCAGGTGTCGTGATCAGGACCTCCTCTCCACCGTGTGCAAGGAATTGGATGGCTGCCTCCACCTTTGGGCCCATGCTGCCCTTCGGAAACTCACCCGCGGCGCTGTAGGCAGCGGCCTCCGACGCCGTCATGCGGGCCAGCCAACGTTCGTCGGGTTGTCGAAAGTGGATGGCCACTTGTTCGACGCCGGTCGACAGGATGAGGAGCGGTACCTCGAGGCTCGCGCCGAGCAACGCTGACGCTCGGTCCTTGTCGATGACCGCCTCGACGCCGCGGTATTGACCGGGGGCCGTCTCAACGACGGCAATGCCCCCGCCTCCGACCGCGAGCACGACGAATCCGGCATCGACCAGGGCGCGAATCTGCGGGAGCTCCACGATCCGCTGCGGTTGCGGCGAGGCCACCACGCGGCGGTATCCGCGGCCACTGTCCTCGATGATCGTCCAGCCGGCCCGCGCGGCCTTGACCTCGGCTTCATCCTTCGCGTAGAACGGCCCGATCGGCTTCGTCGGGCGATCGAACGCGGGGTCGGACGCATCCACGACGACGTGGGTCAGGACACACACCACGCGGTCCGGGAGCCCCCTTTGCGCGAGCTCATTGAGGAGCGCCTCCCCGAGAATGTGCCCGATCCCGCCCTGCGAATCGGCCACGGACATCTCGAGGCTCAGCTTGGGCACGGGGGCATCGTCCGGTACCAGCTCGGATCGCAGCAGGATGAAGCCGACCTGCGGGCCGTTGCCGTGGGTGACCACGACGCCCCAGCCCTTCGCCACGAGGTCCGCAATGTGTCGGGCGGTCTCGGTGGCGTTGTCACGCTGCTCGTCGATGGTCCCGCGCTGGCCATCGAGGATCAGGGCGTTACCTCCGATGGCGATCACCGCGCGATGCTCCATCAGCGGCCCAGGCCTGTCGCGGCGGACCCGACAGCCGCAGCGGGCTCGGCAGCCGTCGCGCCACCCGGCGTGATCCCGAGGGTCGCGGCCAGTCCGCGGATGCCCTCGGCGAAACAGCCGAGCGGTGCCCTGGCGATCCCCGCGCCGATCTGGCCGACGCCGGCCTGGCGATGGGCGATGCCCGTGTTGATGACCGGGGCGATGCCCGAATCCACGACGCGTCGAGCGTCAATTCCGGTCGGCGTTCCGGCAAAGGCCAGCGATGGCAGGGCGTAGCTTGGATTTCGACCCAGCGTGATCCGACCCATCAGGCGGGTGAACTCGAGTGCATCCGCGGCAGTGCCACCGACAAAGCGGACAATCGCCGGGGCCGCTGCCATCGCAAAACCACCGATTCCGAACGTCTCAGTGATCGCGCTGTCGCCGAGATCGGGGTTGGCATCCTCGGGTCCATAGCCCGGGAAGTACAGGCCGTCGGGGACGCCCACCGGGGAGGTGAACCACTGGTCACCGGTCCCGGACAGTCGAATCCCGAAGTCGACACCGTTCCGACTCATCGCCGTCACGACGGACGAGCCGGGGATCCCGTGGGCCGCGTCAAGGGCGGACTTGCAGGCGGCCATGGACAGATTCAGGAAGAAGTGGTCATTGGCGCGCAGGAAGTCGAGGACGCCCGCCGCGGTTGCCGTGTCCGTCGTCCGCACGATCCACGGTGCGAGCATGCGCACGAACAAGGACGTCGCCGCGATGTTGCGGTTATGGCCTTCATCGCCCATCTGGAGGGCCTGACCGGTCAGGCTGCGGAGATCGATGGGCCCGGAGGCCTGGAGCGCCGCCGAGAGCGTCGGACCGAGGACGTCGCGGAACCAGCGCAGCCGATCCAGCACCGAGGCGTCATAGGCCCCGAACCGGAGGACCTTGCCGAGGCCCTCGTTGAGGGTCGCATGGGCGCGAGTTCCGGCGGCGGCGTTCTCGACCACCACGACCGGCATCGACGGGCTCACGACGCCGGCCATCGGGCCAACCGCGGCGTGATGGTGACACGGCTCGAACTCCACGCCGCCGGAATCCGCCAGCGCCTCGGCTTCCTCCGCCGATGCTGCCCAGCCTTCAAACAGGATTGCGCCGACGATGGCGCCCCGAACCGGTCCGCACATGCGGTCCCACGCGATGGGCGGCCCCGAGTGGAGGAGGGTCCGTCCGACCAGGCCCATGGCCTCGCTCGCCGGCCGAACGTCGAGCAGCAGCGGTTGTGCGGCGAGGAGCCGGCTCAGGGCCTCGGCGTTCGCCGCCCCAACCTGGCGTCCGACGCGATCGGCCGGATCGTCCTCGATCCGTGCCAGGAGCAGGCCCACCTCTCGATCTCCCTCGGCCGGCGGGCGCCAGTCGAGCGCGGCCATCGTCGCGCCATGGGCGGCTGGCGCCTCGGCGAACATCGCGAGGCCCACGTTGACGGCACGGACGTCCGTCGGGAACAGCCGGGACACCGTGGGCTCCGTGGTCATGGCGCGGCACCGATGGCCGTATGGCGAGGGTGTTCTTCGGTCCGACTCGTCGCGGCCGCGGCAATCGACGCCGCGATGCCCGCCGCCTGGGCGTTGCTCGGTGCGAGGATCACGCCGGCGGCGGCGAGAATCGCCTCCTGCCTGGATCGGTCCTGCGGATCGGCGTCCGTACCGCAGACCGACGCCACCACCGCCAGAGATCGACCGGCCTGCGCGGCACGCTGCCGGGCGTCTCGAATCGCCCGCACCAGGGCACCAGCAGGATCCACGTGCGCGCCGTAACCGAGGACGACATCGAGGAGGATCACCGCGGTCGAAGGGTCATCGGCCGCCGCGACGATGTGCTCGTTCCGGAGCCGCGGATCGATCATCGGATGGGGGCGGCCCACGGTGTATTCGTCATCTCCCAGGTCCAGGACTTCGTGTGCCTTGGCGGCCTCGGCTCCGAGGGCCCAGCCAAGGACGAGCTTCGCCTCGCCGGATAGGGAGCCCCCGGCAAAGAGCCCCCGGATCCGCCATTGACCCGGCTGGAGGCTGGCGATCGCCGGACCCGCGACCTCGCGCGCGGAACCGAACGGATCGTCGTCGACGGGCGCACCGACGGTCCCGTCATCGGAGATCGCCTCGCCACGCGAGAGTGCGGCCGCCGTGTCGGCGGCGGCCTCGAAGGTTCTCGCGGGAATGAGCCCAGATGCACGGACGACGGCCGGGTCGCCGCCCAGGAAGTTGACGACCACCGGTGTCTTCAGCGAGCCGGCGGCTTCGAGCACGAGCCTGGCCACCGCCTCGGCCGGCGGCTTGGAGATCAGCACGATCACTCGCGTGCCGGGGTCTGCGTCAAGGCGACGAAGCGCAGCCAGCATCATCGTCCCACCAACCCTGGCGTCCAGGTCGCGCCCGCCCACCCCGATTGCCTGGGACACACCGGCCCCGGCGCGATCGATGAGGCAGCTGACCTGCTGGAGGCCGGTACCCGATGCGCCGATGAGACCGATGTCACCGCGCCGAACGGCGTTTGCAAAGCCAAGCGGGACACCGTCGAGGATGGCCGTCCCGCAGTCCGGGCCCATCAGCAGCAGGTCGCGTGAAACGGCCAGGCTCTTGAGCTCGATCTCGTCTTCGATGGGCACGTTGTCGCTGAACAGGAACACGTTGACCCCGCGCTTGAGCGCCTTGAACGCTTCGGCCGTCGCGTAGGTTCCAGGGGTGGAAATGAGCGCGACGTCCGCACCACCGAGATCAGCGACGCCCTCGGCGATCGTTCGCCACGACGTCCGCGTCTCACCCGCCGTCGGGCCCTCCTCGGTACCCGACAGGCGCTCTGCCGCACGGTCGAGGGCGATGTTCGCCGCGCCATCGTCGTCGGCAGCCACGGCCACGACGAGATCGTTCGGGCCGGCGTCGAGCGCTGCCTCTGCGAGCAGCCCTGCCTCAGTGAGGACCTCGCGATTGGCCGGGGTGGCCATGACCAGGCCCGCTCGGGTGATGCCGCCAAGCCCTTCGATTTCGGCGGCGATACGCATGAGCTCCACCGAGTCGCGATAGCTGTTCCGAAACACGCGCGCATGGACGGTCATGCCGCGCTCCTGACCCAGTCCGGACCAGGCAAGCCCGGGCGATCGCGGACGGCGGGGGCCAGGGCATCGAGTCCCATCAGGGCACCCACCAGCGTATCGGCCCCGGATGTCGCTCCATAGGCGACGCACCGCTCGATCGTGGCATGCGCGTCGGAGGCGTCCGGGCCGATGAGAACACCCATGAGCTGGTGCACGCTCGCGGAGAATTGGCCGGCCGCGGCATGGCGGAGGAATGTCGCACCCACCATCGTCGTCCGGGTGGGAGCCGCGTCGGCGACAGCGCCAAGGAAGGTGGCATCGAAGGATCCCGGCACGGCCATCGCGGTCACGGCCGCCGCCATCCCGACGAGAGCATCGTCACCCGACGGCGTCAGCCCCGGCCCAAGACCCACGAGTGACTCGGCCGCCA
>JANMPD010000010.1:0-5533 GCA_031369685.1 Chloroflexota bacterium
CTGGCCGCCTCATGGACGGGACAGGGTGACCTGATCCGACAGAGCGGGAGCTTCCACACCGTGTCCAAGGGATTCACGGACAACTACAAGTTCCGTGGCACCTTCCGAAATGCGACCGCGACGGGTTCGCTCAATGGAACGCCAATCGGTGGCCAGCTCTACTGGGCAGATCTCTTCAGCGCGTCGTCGCGTGAAGTCTTCGTCTGCCACGGCCCAGGCACCTGCTGATGCCGGCCAGCTGAACTCGGTGGAGGGCCCGAAATCTTCGGGCTCTCCACCCTGCATCGCTCATTCGGGGCCACATCGCCAACACGACGATGTGGCCTCTCACGTTGTTCGGAGTCGCTTGTTCAGGCGAAGAACGCGTTGATCGCGGCGGTGTCGTCGGAGAACGCCCAGCGCTCGGTCGCCTTGCCGTCGCGGATGTGGAAGATCTCAGCGGTCCGGTAGGTGAACGTCTTCCCATCGCGCGTCGCGGTTGCGGTCCCGAGCGCGACCGCGTGATCATCGTTCGCGGTGACGTCGTGGAGGTCGTACTTGATCGACGTCCCGCGACTGCCGTCCATCATCGCCGCCCGCAGCTCGTCCTTGCCGCGCCGCGGCTCGGCTCGGCCGATCTCGTGCCACACGATGTCATCGGCCATGAACGCGTCAACGAGCGCCATCTCCTCCTGCGCGTTCGACATGTCGGTCTCGGTCATGGCTTGCATCGCGCGGCGAACCAGGGTGACGTTTGGGTGTTCGGCCATCGTTCCGTCTCCAACTCGGCGCCCGTGGCTCAAGCCGCAGGCTGGCCGGTCAGCGTATCGCGCGGAGCAACACCCCGTGGCCGCCTCGTCCCCATTAGGTAGAAGGTCCTATGTCCAATCTGCTT
The DNA here is from genome assembly GCA_031369685.1 of Chloroflexota bacterium. Classification (GTDB taxonomy): domain Bacteria; phylum Chloroflexota; class Limnocylindria; order Limnocylindrales; family CSP1-4; genus UBA5189. Next base: position 875 of record JANMPD010000010.1, read on the forward strand.
GCAAGAGGGCGACTATCCGCGGTCCTGACTGCAGATCGATTGGGGCCACATGAGCATCATCCAGAATATTGTCGCCGTCATCGGGTTCGTTCTCTGTCTCCCGTTCGTCATCGCCTGGGTTGTCCTGGCCATGATCCGGGGCAGGAATCGACCGGATGACGAGGCGAATGGACCGTTCGACCGGGAAGCGCGGGAGTCGTGGCTCGGTCGCCTCGCCCAGCGAGGGCGGGTATTCGGTGAGCGTGCTTCCCTCCTGGGGCGAAGCCACCGGTAGGTCGAAATTCGCGAAGGCGAAGCCGACGAACCGTTTGTCGTGACGGCCCGCGCCTGGGCCGCGCGGGGTGTCACGTAGCCACAACGAGTCAGGGTGCCGGCAGGATCACCGTCATGCCGGCCACCGTAGAAGGTCCGCTCATGGCCATGAGCGCCTCCGGTGCGGCATCGAGCGAGATCGTCCGCCCGACGAGCCGGTCCGGGCGAAGCCGCCGATCGGCAACGCGAGCCAGCATCTCCGGATAGTCGTGGGCAGCCAACCCGTGACTGCCGATGAGCTCCAGCTCGCGTGACAGCACGCGGTCCATCGGGATCGGTGGGCGCGCGTCCGCACCAACCATCAGACCAACCTGGACGTGCCGGCCGCGCCGTCGGAGCGAGGCGATGGAGTTGAGGCAGGTCTCCGTGCTGCCCAGCGCATCGAGCGAAAGGTGCGCACCGCTCCCGGTCGCGACGTCGATGGCCGTGGCGACGTCCGGTTTACGAGCGTCAATCAGGGCCTCTGCCCCGAGTGCCCCGGCCGCCGCGAGCGCGACAGGCGAGACATCGACCGCCACAACCCGAGCGCCGGCCGCGATCGCGATCATCACCGCCGACAGGCCCACGCCGCCGCAACCGTGGACGGCGACCCACTCACCCTCTCGCACTCGGCCCTGGGCCATCACGGCGCGATAGGCCGTGGCGAACCGGCAGCCGAGCGCCGCCGCGGTCACCGAATCGAGATCATCGGGCAGGGCAATCAGGTTGAGGTCGGCCCTCGCGATGGCCACGAACTCCGCGAACGATCCCCATCTGGAGAACCCGGGCTGATCTTGGGAATCGCAGACCTGCCCGTCGCCGGCGAGGCAGGATGGGCAGGAGCCGCATGCGCCGATGAACGGGAAGGTGACTCGCGCACCCGAACGCCACCTGGTCACGTCCGCCCCGACGGCCTCGATGGTGCCGGCGAACTCGTGGCCCGGGACGTGCGGCAGCCGGATGTCCGGATCGTGGCCCATCCAGCCGTGCCAGTCGGATCGGCAGAGGCCCGTCGCCTCGACCCGGATGAGCGCGCCGTCGGCCGGGATCGAGGGGACCGGCACCTCGCGGACCGAAATCGCCCCGCCGAACTCCGAGTAGTGGACAGCCCGCATCGGGCGATCGTACGCGCTGGCCTGCCCAACAGACGCGAGGCTCGGGCCGTCAGGTGCCGAGGGGCGTTTCGCCTTACCCGGTCATCAGCCGAAAATGAGCCGCCTCGCGTTATCCGTGTAGACCGCCCGGAGGACATCCTCTGGCAGGCCGAGTCCGTGGATCCGCCAGCGCCCCTGGCTGCCGGGGCCGCCATCGGTGTCGTAGGCGAAAGACTCGTCCCGAGTCTCGAGGAATCGGGCATACACCGACCACGCCGCCGGATCCGGTGCGGCATCGGTACCGAAGAGGATCCTGTCGGACCAGCGAGTGACGAAGTCGCGCGCCGCGTACGGCTGTCGACCGAGCTCGGCGATCCGGGCCGCGAGGTCAACGTTCCAGTTCGGGTAGCGGGCGAGCATCTTGTCGACCCGCCCGAGATCCTCTGCGGCGCAGCCGACATGTGCCCCGATGAACGTCGTGCGCGGATGGCGAGCGATGACGGCTTCGAGCCCGTCAATCAGCTCGTCGAAACCCGGAAAGCCGCTCAAGTCCAGCCCACCGCGGTCTCGCGGCGGCCAGAAATGCCAATCGGGATGGGCACGCAATTCCTCGTACCGCTCGTTGAAGCCGTCGAGGGGCTCGAAGAATGCCATCGGGTCCGCGACATGAATCGTCACCGGCAGGTGCAGCTCGGCGGCGGTATCCCAGAGCGGGTCGAGCCGCTCGTCATCCACCGCAACGAGGCGGCCGGTTGAATCGCGCGCCCGGAGCCCCAGGAGCTTCCAGACCTTGAGTCCGCGCGCGCCCGCCGCAGCCGCCTCACGCAGGCGCGCCGCCTCGACATCTCCGAAACCCGGTTGCTCGGCCCACATCGAGTAGTCGAGCCCGGAGAAGACGGCCACCCGATCCCCAAGAGGAGCCCAGCGCTCCAGCTCGTGGCGGAGCGCGTCCCCCCACCCGCCATCGAGGTCGACGATCGCCGCGATATTCGACGCGTCCAGCGCTCGCGCCAGGTCCACTGCCGACCGCCCGCCCCAGCCATCCGAGAACGGGGTCGGGCCCAGGTGGTTGTGGGCATCAATCGCCGGGAACGCCGGTCGGGCTGGCACTCCCTCGTCGCGCCCCGACGGGCGTAGCTGGGATCGCGGGCGGAACTCGGCGAGGCGCAGCTCTCGGCCCCTCGGCCCGCCTGGGGGATCCACGTCGGCCCGCCTAGCCCTTGAGACCGGACAGCGCGATGCCGCGCACGAAGTACTTCTGGGCGACCACGAACAGGGCGATCATCGGGAGCAGGCTGACCAGGGCCCCGGCCATCATCTCCGGCCACTTGCCGATGTATTGGCCCTTGAAGAACGCCAGCCCCACCGTTGTCGTGTACTGGTCCAGGTTGGACAGGTAGATCAGCGGGCTGAGCAGGTCGTTCCACGTCCACATGAACGTGAAGATCGCGAGCGTGGCCAGCGCCGGACGGGCCAGGGGCAGGTAGAGGCGCGTGAATATCTGCCACGGGTTGGCGCCGTCCACCCGAGCTGCGTCGGCCAGGTCCTTCGGGACGGTCATGAAGAACTGGCGCAGGAGAAACGTGCCGAATGCGCCGCCCAGCCACGCCCCGACCCACAGCGGTTCCTGCGTCCCGATCCAGTTGCCGCTTTCACTGAACGGGTGTGGCAATGATCGATACAGGATGAAGTTCGGAACGAGCACGACCTGGAACGGGATGATCAACGTTGCGAGCAGCACTCCGAACAGTGGCCCGCGACCTCGGAACGGGATGACTGCGAAGGCGTATGCGGCCATCGACGAGGTCACCAGCTGGCCGGCGGTGCACAGGAGCGCCAATCGGAGCGAGTTGCCGAAGAAGGTTCCGAAGGTGACCCCTTGCGGGAACGCGTTCCACATGGTCGCGTAGTTCTCGAAGTGGGCGCCCGTCGGCAGGCTCAGGGGCGCCGTGCCGAACACCTCGGCGCGCGTCTTGAGCGAAGTGATGATCATCCAGAAGAACGGACCCATCATGATCAGGCCGCCCACGATCAGGGCCGCGTACAGCAACCAGCGACGGGCGGCCCGCAACAGCTGGGCCGGGGCGCGCCGCCGGGTGGGCCTGGTCGGGATTGAAGCGACGCGGGCGCTCATCGGGAGCCGGTCACTGGTAATGCACCCACCGACGCTGGGTACGGAAGTACAGCCACGTGAGGACCGCCACGATCAGGAACAGGATCCAGGACGCCGCCGCGGCGTACCCCATCTTGAAGTTCTTGAAGCCGTTCTCGTAGATGAAGTAGACGAGCGTGACGGTGGCCTCCGTCGGCTTGCCGGGCCGTGCCAGGACGAATACCTGGTCGAAGATCTGGAAGGCGGAGATCAGGGACAGGATGCCGGTGAAGAAGATGCTCGGCGTGATCAGCGGCAAGGTCACGCTTCGGAAGCGCCCCCAGCGGCCCGCCCCATCCACAGCGGCTGCGTCGTAGTACTCCTGTGGGACGCCCTGGAGGCCGGCAAGGAAGATGATCACGCCCGTCCCGAGGCCCTGCCAGATGCTCATGAGGATGATCGCCGGCATCGCCCAGAACGGGTCGGAGATCCACTTCTGGGGTGGCGCACCGATGACGCGGAGGAGCTGGTTCAGGATCCCGTCAGACGGGGCGTAGATCCACGCCCACACGAGGCCAACGGCCGTCGCCGACGTGACGAGCGGCAGGAAGTAGGCGGTCCGGATCCATGCGATGCCTCGGATCCTCTGGTTCAGGGCCAGCGCCAGGCCGAGCCCCAAGACCAGGCCCAGCGGGACCGAGACCGCCGTGTAGAACAACGTGTTACGGACCGCCACGATGAACCGGCCATCGTGCAGGAGCTTGGTGAAGTTGTCGGGTCCGACCCAGTTCGGGGCCGTCAGCAGGTCCCAGTTGGTCAAGCTGATCGCAAGGGTGGCCATGATCGGGCCCGCCGACAGGATCGCCAGCCCGATGAGCGTGGGGGCGAGGAAGAGCCACGCCCATCGGGTTTCGGAGGCGACCGGTCCGCCGCGCCGCCGTTGGGCCTGAGCCCGGGCGACGCGGTGGGCCGGCTGAGTCATCGGCAGGGTCCCGCGGCGGATCGCATCATCGTCCGGCGAGGAAGGCGTTCAGCTGCGGGACGATGTCGGCCAGAGCCTGGGCCGCCGTCTTCCGCGGCTCGTTGAATACCTGCGTGTTCAGCTCCTCCTGGAGCAGGCCGGTGAATTCGTCGTAGCCGGCGAAGGACGGCTTGAGCCTGGCGTAGCCAAGGCTGGCCGCG
>JANMPD010000052.1:0-6245 GCA_031369685.1 Chloroflexota bacterium
GATGGTCGTGCTCGTCACGAGGATCTGCGTGGCGGCCGGGACGCTCGAAACGTAGCCCCCCGTGCTGTAAAAACCGGTCGCGTAGGTGGTGCCGTCGGTGAACCGGATGGCATACCGCCCGCCGGCAACGCTCAGGCTGTAGGTCCCATCGCCCGCCGTCGTGGTCGAGCTGCCGACGGCAGTCCAGCCGTTGTTGAGGACCGTCCCGGCCTGGACCGAGATCCCGCTGAGGGGGGCCCCACCTGTGGCCGTCACCTTGCCGGTGATGGCTCCACCGACAACGGCCGATACCGGGGCCGCCAGAACGGAGCTCGAGAGAACGGCAATGGCTGTGATGAGTACCGCGAGTCGTCGGCTGATTCGACCGCGCTTTCGGTCGACACTAGGCAGGTTCTTGAGAATCATTCCAATGGGCCCCCGTCAGACAATCGACGATCCACTGGATCGTCCGTCGACCACAGGATGCGGCCGTTCGTCACTACGGTACCAACGACTGACCCAATCGGGCCAGAGTGGGCGGCCAACTGTGTGGACTGCGCGCACCGTTCCCCTTCGATGGCCGACCAGCAGTGCCAGGTCATGGGTTCCGCCGCGGGCGTGTGAAGCGGTGCGCGGACGCGCCACCTGACCCGAAAGCTCCACCGAATCGCGTCTCGTGCCGGTATCGTGCATCGAGGTCGAGGGACCTGCCGGGGGTATCCTCTGCACGAAGAGCGTGGCGAGTCGCGTGAGCGGCCACGGCGTTCCGGCGATGGAAGATCGCCCATCGGTGGGTCGCGTCGCAGAACGCGAGGGAGGTTGGTTTCATGTCGCTGCTCCAGCGAGTTGAGAAAGCTCAACAGGGAGCCGGCGCGACCGTCGATGCGGTCCAGACTGACGGCCCGGTCGCGCCGCCGGTGGCCGGTCCACGCCCGCCGCGCGACACGAGTCGCGAGGCGCTTCTAAGCGACATCCGGGGTCGCGTCCAAACGGAGGCGATTCGCGCGTTCGAGGCGCTGCTGGATGCCAACAACCCGGGTGACGTCAGGGCCCTGATCGCAACACTGATCGACGACATCATCACCCGGGAGAAGTTCTCGATCACGCGGGTCGAGCGCCAGGGCCTGGTCGAGGACATCGTCCACGAGGTCACCGGTCTCGGACCACTGGAGCCGCTGCTGCTCGACCCGACGATCACCGAGGTCATGGTCAACGGGCCGCACAACACGTTCATCGAGCGAGGCGGGAAGATCGAACGCGTCAACGTCGACTTCGTGAACGACGAGCACGTCCAGCGGATCATCGACCGGATCATTGCCCCGATCGGACGCCGGATCGACGAATCCAGCCCGAGGGTCGACGCCCGGCTCCCGGACGGGTCGCGCGTCAACGCGATCATCGCCCCGCTGTCCCTGGTCGGGCCGGTCATCACCATCCGAAAGTTCGCCGCGACGCCCTTCCGGGTTCGTGACCTGATCAACTTCGGAACCGCATCAGTCGAGATGTTCGACTTCCTGCGCCATTGCGTCTGGGCTCGGCTGAACATCTTCGTCTCCGGCGGCACCGGGTCGGGCAAGACCACGTTCCTCAACGTCCTGTCCTCGTTCATCCCGGAGGACGAGCGCATCGTCACCGTCGAGGACGCGGCCGAGTTACAGCTCCGCCAGGAGCACGTGGTGACGCTCGAGGCACGGCCGGCCAACGCGGAGGGGTCCGGGGAGGTCGCGATCCGGGACCTGCTGCGCAACGCGCTCCACATGCGGCCCGACCGGATCATCGTCGGCGAATGCCGGGCGGCCGAGGCCCTCGACATGATCCAGGCAATGATGACCGGGCAGGACGGATCGCTCTCCACGGGCCACGCCAATACCACCCAGGACATGCTCCGGCGACTCGAAACGATGATCCTGATGTCGGGCTACGAGCTCCCGCTCCACGCCATCCGCGAGCAGATCTCGTCGGCCATCGACGTCATCGTCCACACGGCCAGGCTCAAGGACGGCTCGCGCAAGATCGTGAGCATCACCGAGGTCTACGGGATCGAGGACGACCAGATCCTGACCCAGGACATCTTCGTGTTCGAGCAGACCGGCTTCAAGGACGGCAAGGTCGAGGGCGAACTCAAGCCGACCGGGATCCGACCGTCGTTTATGGGTGTCTTCAAGACCGCCGGTCTCGACCTCCCGCCCGGCGAGTTCGGCATTCCGCCGGAGGACCGCAGCAAGCCGGCCCTGCCGGGCAAGGCTCGCTGGGGAATCGGTGCACTCAGCAACGCCTCCGAGATGCCCACTTCTCGCGTCGGGCACGGCAAGGCGATCAAGGCCGGAGGGATGGTCTACGTCTCGTCGGTTGGCCCCATCGATCCGGCCACGAGCCGCTTCGTCGGCGGCGATGTCCGCGATCAGACCCGGCAGTGCCTCGAGAACCTGCGCGCGAAGCTCGAAGGGGCCGGAAGCTCACTCGACAAGGTCGTCTGGGCCAACTGGTCGCTGCGCGAGCCGAGCGAGTTCGATGCTTTCAACGAGGAATGGGTCCGTTGGTTCCCCGACGAAGCACCCGTGGGGCAGGGAACATTGATGCCCGCCTCCCACCGACGGGCAGGGTTTCGGGTCTCGATGGGCGTCATCGCCGAGGCCTGACGCACCGGCCCTGGCCGGCCGTGCACCGTTGCGACGAGTCTGGGCCCCGCCGGATTTCGGTCCGGGCGGGGCCTCATTCTGCGATGCAGGCGAGCGTCAGGGCTGGGCGACGTGGACGTTCCCGATGTATGGGTAGTGGGGCGGCGACACGTCGACGACGTCGTGGAAACTGATTTCCCCCGCCGCGCCGGCGAACCCACCGGTGCCGCCGATTACCGGGTGATGGCACCGACCGTGGATCTCGGCGCTGGTCGGCCAGGGACCGTCGGTCTTCGCGGTGTAGGAGAACGTGGTGAAGAACGTGCCGCAGATGGAACCCATACATCCCGTGAAGTGTTCCGTGCCGGTCGCGCGGAATGTCGATTTGCCGGGGTCGGTCTTCGACTCGAAGGTATCGATCCACCAGCAACCGACGAGGCTGCCAGTCATGGCGTAGCCGCCGTCCTCGCAGGATCCGGCGGCGAGTTGGTCTCCGCGAACGATCGTCGTGCCGTTGGCGGCGGCCATGGAGCCCGCAGAGAGAAGCGAGCCGATCAGGGCCATGACGATCGGGAGCACGGCTCGTCCGCCGAATCTCCGATACCGAGATGGGTGATCCAGAGTCATGAACATGCACCTCCACGCGGACGAGTCGGTCTCGCCATTGGCGCGGCACGAGCTCTGGCGACCGGGATGGGACGCCGTGCCGTTGGAGCGGATCTCCTGCCTCTTGTCCGTGATCCAGATCGTGGTGGACTCCGGTATCGGGTACCAGTGACGGATCGGTCAATACCGAGGGATATGCGCCACGGACAAAGAGGCGCGCGCTCGATCTCGGTGATCGCGTCCTGGCCGATCCTGCGCAGGTCCGATCTTCCACGGCGCTCCCATCGCTGAGGACGTGGCCGCCTTCGCAACGGCAATGGGACACTTCGCCCTTCCCATGACATCTATAGGGCATGGTGAACGAGCTGACGATCCCCGGAGGAATCGCGGCGACTGTCGTGGCAGAGGCCGCCGGCGGCACCGACGTCCTTCGCAACCCGGCAGAGCCGGATGGCAACCGGCACACGGCGTTCATCGACGCCGACAGCTCGGACCTGACCGTCCTCGACGGTCCCTTCGCAAACGCACCCGCGTCTGCGCCCAATGCCGTGATCAGGAGGACGTGATGTTCCAGTCCCAGAGGCTCGCGATCCTGCTCGCGGTCGTCCTGCTCGCGTCTGCCGCGTGCGCGACGGGCACCGTCTCATCCGGTACATCCGCGTCTCCCGCTGCGGCTTCGACGTCGACCCCGCTGGCCGCGACGCCCGTCTTCACCCCGGTCGCCGTCCTGGCCGGCGAGCCATGGATCGTCTACGGCTGGCCTCGCGTCACGGGTGACGGCCGGTGGGCCATCTTCCTCATGCGGCCTGACGGGTCTGGTGCCCACGAGATCGCTGCCGACGTCCCAGGCGAGCACAAGGGTCCAGCCTGGTCGTCTGACGGTTCGAAGCTGGCGTTCGTAGTCCAGGACACGGACCATCCCGAGGGGTCGATCTGGACCGCAAACGCGGACGGTTCCGGGGCGGCCCTGCTGTCGGCAGGTGGCACCGAATGTCCGGTCGGCCTGTTCCACCCGGCCTGGTCCGCGGACGGTACGAAGCTGGCCGTCGTCTGCTATCCCGGTGGCGATGATCGGGAGTCGATCGCCGTCCTGGATGTGGCGACCAAGTCCCTGAGGCGCCTCGCCGACTTCACCCACCCGGAAAGTCTCGACACCGCTCCGACGTGGTCGCCGGATGGCACGTCGATCGCGTTCGCCATCCAGCATTGGGATCCCACCGGTACCTTCCTTGACTGGACGGTGGTGGCGACGGTGCCGGCAATGGGTGGCGATGTCCATCAACTCACCGACCCCGCCGCCTTCATGACCCATCCGGACTGGCGGCCCGACGGCACGGCGCTGGTCATGAACTCCTATGACCTCGGCAATATCGCCTCGACGCCCAACGCGTCGAACCTGTATACGATCAAACTGGATGGATCCGGTCTGCGTCAGATCACCCACTCGTCGGTCGACGGTTTGATGCGGATCGGGACGCCGAACTGGGATCCGGACGGTTCGAGGATCGCAGTCTCCGTTCTCACCGCGACCGGCGCGACGTTCACGTTTGCCGACGTCAAGCTCGCCTTCGTCGACGCCGCCGGCGGCGAGCCGGTGCTCATCTCGACGCTGTCCGGGAAGAATCCGGATCTCCGACCAACGCCGTGATCGCCTTCGAGCGCGTTCGACTTCCGATCGTGGGCGGCTGACTCGCCGTCCGTGGCGGGATGTCAAGCTGGGAGGTCAGGCTAGGGCAGCTTGGCCCCGAGGTCCCAGGTTCGCGCGCCCGCAACCGGGAGCCGGATCACGAACCCGGGCGGCCGCCGATCGAGATCGGCATACGCGCGACCGACGTCGGGCCCGAGGTATCGCGAAGCGATCGCGAGCCGCACCCGTGCCCCCTCGTCGGGTGCAATCGACGCATTCGCCCTGACCTGGATCCCGCGGAACGGCCGGACGGCCTCGAAGATGACCAACACGCAGCGCGGATCCCGCCGCAGGTGCTCAAGCTTGCGGTCTGTCGCGGGAACTGATCATCGGATGCCGAGCTCCCGCTGTCCTGGATCGTGTGGCCTGGTCTGGACGTGGTGGTCTTCGCCATCGTGATCGCAGGGATCGATGTGGACGAGGACGCTGTCAAGCTTCCCGATCGAGTGGAAGAGATCATGCCGGACCGACTCCGCGACCGCGTGGCCCTGGGCCAGTGTCCAGTCACAGTCAACAACGGCGTGAAGGCTCGCCTCGAGCCGATGGCCGATCCAGCGAACTCGGACGTCCGTTACCGACTGCACGCCAACGGTGAGCGAAGCGACCGTCGCGATCTCTTCGACGAGTGCCGGATCGACGGCATCCATGAGGCGCCCGAAGACCTGAACCGCTGCACCTTTGAGGACCCACACGATGGCGATGGTGATGAGCAGCCCGACGATCGGATCCGCGCGCGGGTACCCGAGCCAGACGCCGGCGGCCCCGACCACCACGGCAAGGGACGTCAGCCCGTCGGTGCGGGCGTGATACCCGTCCGCGACGAGGGCCGCGGATCCGATCTCCTTGCCGACCCGGATCCGATACAGCGCGACAAGCTCGTTGCCCGCGAACCCGATGACCCCGGCGATCGCCACGAGTCCGAGACTCGAGATGACCTGCGGATGGATCAGGCGATCGATGGACGTCCACGCCGCAAGGACAGACGATCCGAGGATCATCGCCAGGACGAACAATCCGGCCAGGTCCTCGGCGCGACCGTACCCGTAGGTGAAGCGCTTCGTGGCCGCGCGCCGGCCGACAACGAAGGCCACGTACAAGGGCAACGCGGTCAGCGCGTCCGAGAAGTTGTGGATCGTGTCGGCGAGCAGCGCGACCGAGCCACTGATCAGCACGACCGCGAGCTGCAAGCCGCTCGTCGCCAGGAGACCGACTAACGAGATCTTGACCGCCCGAATGCCCTTGTCGCTGGCCTCGAGGGCGGAGTCGACCGAATCTGCCGCGTCGTGGCTATGCGGGGCCAGGACCAATCGGATCCGGCCGATCAGGCCGGTCCGGCTAGCGTCGTCGTGATCGTG
>JANMPD010000070.1:0-6408 GCA_031369685.1 Chloroflexota bacterium
CGTTTGAGCGTGTCGCGGTCCGTTCGTTCCATGACCGCGTCCTGGAGGGCGTCGATCGTATCCTCGAGCCGATCGGCGAACGGGAAGTAGGCATCCACGATCTCGTCGCAGATCGCCCACAGCAGGTGGTCCGGTCCGGGCCGCATGAGGCCGGCGAGTCCATCCCGAAAATGCGCCCCGCCTCGCGGATCCCAGGCAGCCGGATGGCTCGACAGCAGGAACCCGTTGCCGATGACCAGGTCGATCTCGTGCGCCTGGAGGTCGGACGAATCATCGAGCGCGAAGAGCACGATGTGGATGACATCGTCGGTTGCCTCGAGTTTTGGCCGCTGGTTGCCCTCGAGGATGTCCTCGGCGATGAGCGGATGCAATCCCAGCAGGTCCGCGGCACGGGCGACCTGGGCTGCGGAGGGGTCCGACAGGTCGATCCAGACCATCCCCTGCCCGTGGCGCGCCTCGATCAGCAACCTCGCGAGGTCTTCGAGTGCGGCGTCGTCATGGACATCGCGCACGACTCCGTCGACCAGCACCGCGAGGGTCACCTCGCCGTCATGTGCGGGTAGGCTGCGAGGCATCGTGATCGGTGGGCGAGCGGTCATGATCCGTCGAGGATACGCGGCCGCCGGAGGGCAAGCGCCGGGATGAGCGCGAGCGCCGTGACCACGGCTGCCACGAGGAAGATCCCTACGAGGATGCGACCGGCCTCGTCGGCCGCCCAGCGCTCAAGGGCCTGCACGACCAGGCCGTCGCGGAGCTGCCGATCGCGAAGCGCCTCTGGGATGAACAGCTTGTAGCTGTCGGGGGTCGCGTAGATCTCGTGCGAGAGCCGGTCGATGGTCGTCGATCCGAACGCCGTGAGCGCGGCCAGCCCGACGGCCATGCCGATCATCCGGGCAACGGTGACCGTGGCCGATGCGACCCCGAACGCCGCACGACCGACCGCCTCGACCGCGGCCGTGGACCTGGGCGTCACCGTCAGGCCGAACCCGAATCCGAAGATGGCGAGGATCCCGGCCACCTCGGTGATGCCGGTTCCCGGCGTCCATCTCGACATCACGAACAGCGCACCCGTGCTCAGCAGGAGCCCGACGGCCGTCACCGCGCGCAGACCGGCAAGCCGCAGGACAAACCCCGACACGAGGGCGCCAACGGCCGTCGCGCCGGCAAGTGCGCCGAGGGTCACGCGCTGGACATCCGGGCCGCCATACAGGACCCGATCGACGAACACGGCCGCGCCCACGATCGCGGTGGCAAACCCGTACCCAGTCAGGAGCGAGATCAGGGCAGCCGAAGCGAACGCCCGATGGCGGAACAGGCGAACGTCGAAGAAGGCGCGCGGATGCCGCGCGCCGATCCGGGCTGAGACCACCACCGAGACCATCCCCGCGGCACCGGCCAGGACGAGGATCAACGCCGGATCCAGGCTGCTGCCAAGGATGTCCGTGCTGCCGGCGAGCGTCGTCGCCAGGAGGATGAGCGCGATCCCCACGGAGAACGCCACGGCACCCCCCACGTCGACGGAGCCGCGCTGGCGAGCCGTCTCCCAGTTCGCCGAGGCGGCCCAGGCCATCGCGAGCGCCACGATCCCGACTGGGACGTTGACGTAGAAGACGTACCGCCACGAAGCGGCCAGGGCGTCGTGCACGCCGCCGTCCGCAAATCCCGCGGCCTCGAGCGCCGCGGCGGGATGGAAATTGGTCAGGATCCAGGCCCCGACGAACGGCCCCGCCGCCATTCCGAGGAAGGTCAGCGCGCCGATGAAACCCAGGGCGCGCGGGCGGCCGTGGTCATCGAACAGATGTGAGGCCGCCGCCGTGCCGACCGGAACGAGGATGCCGCCTCCGATCGCCTGGACAACGCGCGCCGCGATGAGTTCCTCCAGGGATGCCGCGCGCCCGGCGAGCAGCGAGCCGAGGGTGAACACCGCAAGCCCGGCGAGGAACAGTCGTCGGGCGCCCCATTGATCGGCCAGGCGCCCGGCGAGCGGCATCGTGATGACATAGGCGAGCAGATACGCATTGATGATCCACGAGGCGAGGCGCAGCTGCGTCCAGCTCGCCAGATCCGTGACGATGGACGGCAGGGCCACCGCCGTGACCATGAGTTCCAGACCGGCCAGGAATACGCTGCCGCCGAGGACAGTGAGCAGCACCAATCGACTTTGTCGATCCATGACGGCGAGTGTAGGGCGGGTCGGTGCGTGACGGGCCGGCCCAACAACGGTCGACATCTTCGTGTCCACGGTCGTGTCCGAAAGCGAAATCGCTTGACGCGGTCCCGATATCAACGCATATTGATATAAACCCCCATTGATCCGACGCCTCGGATGGCCGCCGCCACAGATCGGAGCCCTTTCCCTGAGCCCCTCTCCCGCTCGTATCCGCTCCACCATCGCCGCGGTCGTCGACCAGCCCGAGGACCTCCGCGCGGTTCGTTTGATCCACAAGACCCTGTCGGACGTGAATCGCCTGCGAATCGTGCGGCGGCTCGCGCAGGGTGAGGCGTCGGTGACCGAGCTCATCGACCACATCGGGCTCAGCCAGCCGCTCGTCTCATGGCATCTGGGCAAGCTCCGGATCGCGGGTCTCGTTGAAACGAGGCGCGCGGGCCGCGAAACCGTGACGCGGCTGATCCCCGAGGCCTGGGATCGGTTCGCCTCCTACGAACGCCGCGTCCTCGGCCTCGGTGCCGTTGACGCACCCCGAACGGCGGCGTCGTGAGCGGCTCGATCGTCTCAACCGGCATGCGAGCGCGGGTCCGTGGCCTCGCCGAACCCGTGGCGCGCGGCTTCGGCCGCCTCGGGCTCACGCCGAATCACCTGACGTTCATCGGCTTCGGGATCGCCGTCATCGCGGCGGTCGCGGCGGCCCAGCAGGCATGGCCGGCAGCGGGACTCCTAGTCCTGTTCGGCGGCGTCTTCGACCTCTTCGACGGGGCGCTCGCCCGTGCCACGAACCGGGTCAGCAAGCTCGGCGCCTTCTACGACTCGGTCTTCGACCGCTGGGGCGAGGGCGTCGTGTACGTTGGCATCGCGGCTGGCAGCGCCGCTGCCGGTTTCCGTGAGGGGCCGGTCCTGGCCGCCGCAGCGCTCGCGTCGGCCGTCATGGTCAGCTATGCCCGCGCGAAGTCCGAGGGGCTGGGATTCACAGCCGGAACGGGCATGGCAAGCGTTGGTTTGATGCCTCGCGAAGTCCGTCTTGCGGTCCTGACCATCGGGCTCCTGCTGGCGCCCGTCACCCTGTTCGAGGCGCTGCCGGCGGGCGTCGCCTGCGGCGGCCCGTGCGACCTGCAGGGCGGGACCCTGACGCTGGCGCTCGCGGCCATCGCGATCGGTGCCACGATCACGACGATCCAGCGCATCCTTCATGTTCGCGCCCAGGCTCGGGACGACTGAGCCCGGCGCCACGACCAATTCGAACCAACCAATCGAATTCCACCCATTCAGGCCCACCGAGGAACAGGAGCAAGCAGTGAGCAACAACAACGGCAAGAACGGCACCAACGGCAAGGTCGCCGGCACGTGGGCCGGCTCCAGGCGCAAGGACGGCAAGATCCGCGTCGCCATCGTCGGCGTGGGGAACTGCGCGAGCAGCCTCGTCCAGGGCCGCTACTACTACGAGAACGCCAAGGCCGGCGACTTCGTCCCGGGTCTCATGCACGTCGAGCTCGGCGGGTATCACGTCCGCGACATCGAGTTCGTGGCCGCGTTCGACATCGACAAGAACAAGGTCGGCAAGGACGTTTCGGAGGCGATTTACCAGAAGCCGAACAATACGTTCGTCTTCCAGCAGGTCCCGCATATGGGCGTGGTGGTCGAACGTGGGATGACCCACGACGGACTCGGCAAGTACCTCAGCCAGATCATCGAGAAGGCGCCCGGCCCGACGGCCGATATCGTCGGGATCCTCAAGGAGCGCGAAGTCGACGTCATGGTGTCGTACCTGCCGGTCGGCTCCGAAGAGGCCACCAAGTGGTACGTTGAGCAGGCCCTCGCGGCCGGCGTCGCGTTCGTCAACGCGATCCCCGTGTTCATCGGTCGCGAGCCGTACTGGCAGCGGCGATTCGCAGAGGCAGGCCTGCCGGTCATCGGCGACGACATCAAGAGCCAGGTTGGCGCCACGATCAGCCACCGGGTGCTGACCCGCCTGTTCATGGACCGGGGCGTCCGCCTCGACCGCACCTACCAGCTGAACTTCGGCGGCAACACCGACTTCCTGAACATGCTCGAGCGCGAGCGCCTCGAGTCCAAGAAGATCAGCAAGACCAACGCCGTCACGTCCATGCTCGACTACGAGATGGACCCGGACGACGTCCACGTCGGCCCGAGCGACCACGTGCCGTGGCTCCTCGATCGCAAGTGGTGCTACATCCGGATGGAGGGCACGACCTTCGGCGATGTGCCGCTCAACGCCGAGCTCAAGCTCGAGGTCTGGGACAGTCCCAACAGCGCCGGTGTCATCACCGACGCGATCCGTTGCCTCAAGCTCGGCCTGGATCGCGGGCTCACGGGCACCCTCGTAGCTGCGTCGAGCTACTTCATGAAGAGCCCGCCGCAGCAGATCCACGACGACATCGCGTTCAACCGGGTCGAGGCGTTCATCAAGGGCGACGACAACGAGACGCTGGTCGGCACGGAAGTCCCTGCGGTCCGCAAGTTGCGGAAGATGGCCGGATCGAAGGCGAAGGTCGCCGCCACCGCGGCGAAGTGACGGATCGGGAGCATCGGCTTGAGGCGCCCCACCGGCGGCTCCAGCCCGGATCGCCCTTGTTCGAACGGGCGGTGGTGGTCGGCTACAAGGCGTTCGCCTGGCTGATCTCGCACCTCCCGCCCGTGCTGCCGCGCGTGGTCCTCGGCGGCGGGGCGCAGCTGTCCTACCTGCTGTGGCCCACGAAACGACGGTGGTCCAACGCGAACTTCGGACACGTCCTGGGGCTGTCCCCTCATCACCCACGGGTCTGGAGAACAGCACTCAAGGCGTATGGCGCGTACGGTCGCTATGTGGTTGAGCTGGCACGCCTCCCCAAACTCGCTCGGGAGCATGCCGATGAGCTCGTCGCGGGGGCGGACCTGGACGGGATCCATGAGATCTGGGAGGCCTCCGAAGGCGGGCTGATCTTCACGTTCGGCCATGTCGGGAACGCGGAAGCGGCCGCGGCCGGTGTCGCTTCACGTGGCTGGCCGATCAGCGTCGTCGCCGACGACTCATCCTTTCCGGGCCTGTTCGAGGAGTTCCGGAGGACCCGGGAACAGTGGGGTGTCCATGTGGTCCCGTGGCGCAACCTGCGCGAGATCTACGGCGTCCTGCGCGCCCGCGAGATGCTCGCTCTCCTCATCGACTGGGGGTACCGGGCCGACGGGATCCCGGTTCGCCTGTTCGACGCCTGGACGACGATGCCGGCCGGTCCGGCGACCCTCGCGGCAAAGACGGGTTCCCGGATCCTGCCCATCACCATCCATCGAAATCCGGACGGGCGCACCTTTGCGATCAGCTGGGCACCGCCGATCAGCGTGCCGTCCAGCAGCCCCGCCGATCTCCAGCGTGCGACGCAGGCGATGGCCGATGCCTTCGCCGCGTCCATCGCGCCGGATCCGACCCAGTGGTACTCGTTCAAGCCGATCTGGCCCGCGGATCCGGCCGAACGCGACGCGCTCGAGGCGCGCGCGGTGGCAATGACGAGCAGCGAGGCCGCATGACCGTCCCGACCGTCCCGACCGACCCGACCGCCGCGACGCAGCCCGTGGCGACGGTCCGGCAGCGCGTCCTAGCGCGCCTCGTTGCCTTTGCGGCGTGGCTGCTCGTCGTCCTGCCGGAGGGCCCGATCAACGCGATCGGCGATGCGGCCGGCATGCTCTGGTATCGCTTGGCGCCGGCTCGTGCGGTTCGTGCCCGACAGAATCTGCGGCGCGTCGCGCAGCATCTCGTCCATCGCGAGCTCGGTGGTGAGGTGATCCGCGCCGCCGCGACCGACGACGCGGCGCTCGAGGGCGTCGTCAGGGCGGCCTTCCGACAGGCGGTCCGCTACTACCTCGACATGGCGCGGCTTCCCGGGCGCAGCTCCGAAGATCTCGAACGTCGCCTGATCGTCGAGACCCCCGAATCGGTGGCCGACGCCTTCGGGAAGCCCGGACCGATGATCTTCGTGGCGATGCACTTCGGCGCGGTCGAGTACCCGGCCCTGTTCGCGGTCGCCCGGACCGGCCGGCACGTGACGGCGCCGATGGAAACCCTCGAGGATCCCGCGCTCCAGGCCTGGATCGCACGAACGCGCAGCTCGGTGGGCGTGGATATCGTCGGCCTCCGGGACGCTCGACGGGTCCTCAACCTGACGCTCGACGATGGCGGCGTCGTGGGGATGGTTGCCGACCGCAACGTTGCCGGCGGCACCATCGACGTACCGTTCTTCGGG
>JANMPD010000085.1:0-3000 GCA_031369685.1 Chloroflexota bacterium
CGTGGAGCGCTACCCGGACATCAAGTCGCAGGCGAACGTCCTCGATCTCCAGCGCGAGATCCAGCGCCTCGAGGAGATCATCGCCGACCGACGGGAGCTCTACAACGACACCGTCTATCGGTTCAACACCCGGATCAGCCAATTCCCCTCGAACATGCTCGCCGGCCTGTTCGGCTGGACCGCTCGGCCGTTCTTCTCCGCCCCTGGGGAGCTGGACACCCCCGCGGTCCGACTCACGGACTAGGGCTCCGGATCGCAGCTTCTGGCGCCCCACCGAACGGGTTCTCGATCGCGATCCCGGCGATCTGGCGTCCGGTCTGAAAATCCTCGCTCACGAGACGAGTCACACCGGCCCGTCGCGCCGCTTCAATGATGAGAGCGTCCCAGAAGGACAGCTGGGCGCGCTCCTCGAGGGCGGCTGCGTCGAGAATCATCTCGACATCCACCCGGACGACAGGCCAGGTCGCATAGAGCCCGACGATCTCTCGCGCCTCTCCCCGGTGCATCGGGGGCTGGAACTTGCGGGTCGCGACAACGTAGAACTCCTGGAGGACCTGGGTGCTGAGCACCCCCGAGCGGTCCGACCACAGTCCCTCGAGCAGGGCTCGTGCAATCGGCTGTTTCAGCGTATCGCCCGCGTCGTGCGCGTAGAGGAGCACGTTGGTGTCGACGAAGGTTCGCCCGGCGAGCGTCAATCGGCTACCTCAGTGCCTGCCGGTCATGCAACTCGTCGCGCGTCCAGCGCCGACCCCCTCGAGTGGGTGCCCCATCCAGGATCGCCTCCGCCCGCTCGCGCGCCTGCTCGAACCGTTCGTCCTCGGTCACCAGCTCGATAAGCTCGGCCGCCGCCAGGGCGCTGACCGACGTCCCGCGCTTCGCCGCCAGGATCCGCGCGCGTCTGATGACTTCGACATCGAGGTGCAGGGTGAGGTTCGTTCGCGCCATCAGTGCTCCACAGCCCGGTACGTGGACCACAGCCTACCACGGGCCTTCGGTTCGGCGGGAATGGTTCGTGCGACCCCAGGGACGACGGTCAATGCACGGTCCTGGTCGGCTCAAATCCCCAGGCTTCGGGGCCTGATCGGGTTACGAGCCACCCGGTCGCCTCCCAGTCCGTGCCCCGATGACCGACAAAGCCCTCGCGGACCTCGAGCCCGCCCCGTGCCACCACCTCGGGGAACGGCGGCAATGGTCGGCGAAACAGTTCTGGAGCCTCCGTGGCCACGAGTTCGAGGAGCTCCTCGAGCGAGACCACGGGCCGTCCAAACCAGCTCGGATCCGGGCCAATGATGAGGCGAGCGAGCCTCGCGACCTGGGCCCCGACGATCCCCACGTGTGGTCCCGTGACATCGCGGCGATCGAACGCGATCGTCTCCACGGCTCCCGACCTGATCCTGATTCCCAGGAGCTGCCTGGGCGCCAGCTGCGGCAGCCATCCGGGCGGCCCGTCGAAGACCCGCTCCAACCGCATCTCCCACAGGAGGTCGCGTAGCGTCTCCTGCTCGTCCGCGGTTGCCGGCAGCCCGAGTTCACGCACGAAGCCGAGCAGGTCGGCCGCCAGATCGGGGCCGAGGACCTGACGGATGTCGACGTTTTCGAATTCGTCCTCCGGCCACGGCAGCTCAAAGAAGTCCCCGAAGAAGTCGAGGTGCACATCGCCCCCACCCACGAACGGACGCGACCGCACAGCCAGTCGTTCGACCAGGGCGAGGTGGTCACGCACGAGGACGATCCCGTCCTGACGCTCGAGGGCCGTGATGGGGGTCGTGAACATGGCACCGTCGAGCTGATCGACGATAGAACACCAGCGGTCATCCCACGCCCGGAGGAACTCGGGGCTGCTCCCGATCGCGGAACTGACGGCGCGTCGAGGATCCCTCGCGCTCGTGCGGCCCGCGGCAACGAGTTCGGGCACCAGTGCATCGAGCAACTGCGGGCCACGTTCCCGGATCAGTGTGAGTGCTGCCTCGGCGATCGTGGGGCTGCGTCGCGGCATCTTGCCACCTCCGCGCGAAGCGTACCGCCCCGACCTTCACCGGAACTCACCGGTCAGCTGGTCAGTCTGATCCCCTGCCGCTGTACAACCCGAGCAGCCGGCCGCGCAATGGTCCGCCTGCCCCAACCAGCTTCAGGAAGTCCGACGCAGCGAGCTCGAGGAGCACGCCGTCGGCTTCCGCCGTCACCGTCGCAGTACGAGGCGATCCGAGGAGCAGGCCGAGCTCGCCGAACACCTGGTTGGCACCAAGGTGGCGAAGGACGACCGGTGTTGCGCCGGGCTCGGATTCCTGGGTGACGACGAACGAGCCGGACTCGATCATGTAGAAGCGGTCGGCGGCTTCGCCCTGTCGAACGATCATCTGGCCGGCCGTGACCGGAGCCTCGTGAACGTGCGCCAAAGCTGCCTCAAGCCGGGAGCCCGGGACTCCGGCGAAGAGCGGGAGCTTCGCCACCTCGGCCAGGGTGGACTCGAAGGGACTGGGCTCCCGTGTGGCTGCGCTGCCGATGAGGACGACGCCGATGACCGTGGCGACGACCGTGGCCAGCGCAGTCACCCCGAGCGTCAGGGCTGCACCGACGCCAACCACGAGGACCGGCAGCGCAAAGGCGCCGGCCGCACCGGATAGGGTGCCGACGGTCATGAACACGCCGAGCCAGCGGCCACGGAGCGCGTCGGGCACGAGACGCTGGAAGATCGTGGTCATCACGACGTCGACGACCAGGGCTCCCGCAGAGACGACGCCGATCGATGCCAGGGCCACCAGCAGCAGTGGGACGGCCCCCAGCACGAACAGGCTGAGCCCGAGGATCAGGGTGCCGATGAGGAGCGGAGCGGCGAGGCCTCGTCGCAGGACGAGCACTCCGGAGGTGATGGCGCCGAGCAGGCCGCCGACGCCGATCGCGGCGTTCAAATACCCGTTCGCGGCCTCGCCGGCTTTCAGGACGTCGATTGCCAGGACGACCGTCAGCACCTGGAGACCGCCACCGAGGAAGCCCCCCAGG
>JANMPD010000151.1:0-1694 GCA_031369685.1 Chloroflexota bacterium
TCGATGCCCGGCAGGACGACCGCATCGACGGTGTCGCTGTAGGCGATCTTCTCGGGCGTCACGATCTCCAGCAGGAGGGTCATGAGATCAGCTTGCCAGCTTGGCCGCGTTCGCGCGAACGTCGTCGATGGTGCCGGCCAGGAAGAACGCCTGCTCGGGCAGCGTATCCACGTTGCCGTCGAGGATCTCCTTGAACGAGGCGATGGTGTCCTTGATCGTCACGTAGACGCCGGGTCGACCCGTGAAGACCTCGCCGACGAAGAAGGGCTGGCTCATGAACCGCTGGAGGCGGCGAGCCCGGGCCACAGTCGACTTGTCGTCTTCCGACAGCTCGTCGACGCCGAGGATCGCGATGATCTGCTCGAGGTCCTGGTAGCGCTGGAGGACGCGCTTCGTCTCCTGGGCGACGTCGTAGTGCTCCTGGCCGACGATGAGCGGATCGAGCACGCGCGAGGTCGAGGTGAGCGGGTCGACGGCGGGGTAGATGCCCAGTTCGGCGATGCTCCGCTCGAGGCGGATCGTGGAGTCCAGGTGCCCGAAGGTCGTGGCCGGCGCCGGGTCCGTGTAGTCGTCGGCCGGCACGAACACCGCCTGGAGCGAGGTGATCGAGCCTTTCTTGGTCGAGGTGATGCGCTCCTGGAGCGCGGCCATCTCGGTGGCCAGGTTCGGCTGGTAGCCGACCGCGGACGGCATCCGCCCGAGGAGCGCGGAGACCTCAGAGCCCGCCTGCGTGAACCGGAAGATGTTGTCGATGAACAGGAGGACGTCGCGGCCCTCCTCATCCCGGAAGTACTCGGCCATGGTCAGGCCGGTCAGGCCTACACGGAGGCGGGCTCCCGGCGGCTCGTTCATCTGGCCGAAGACGAAGGCCGTCTTCGCGATGACGCCCGATTCGGTCATCTCGTGAATGAGGTCGTTGCCCTCGCGGCTCCGCTCGCCGACGCCGGCGAAAACGGACACGCCGGCATGCTCCTGGGCCACGTTCCGGATCAGTTCCTGGATGATGACCGTCTTGCCGACGCCGGCGCCGCCGAAGATCCCGATCTTGCCGCCCTTGCGGAACGGGCAGATCAGGTCGATGACCTTGAGGCCCGTCTCGAACACCTCGACGTCGGTCGACTGCTCGTCGAAGGCCGGCGCCGATCGGTGGATCGGCAGCGACTTCGCGGCAACCACGGGACCCTTCGCGTCGATCGGCTTGCCGAGGACGTCGAACACCCGCCCAAGGGTGGCCTCGCCGACCGGAACGGTGATGGGGGCGCCGGTGTCCCGAACGGAGACGCCGCGGGGGAGGCCGTCGGTGGTCGTCATTGCGACCGCCCGGACCCAGTTGTTCCCGAGGTGCTGCTGGACCTCGCACACGAGCGGGTCCTGACCTTCGCGCTCGAGTTCGACCGCGTTGTAGATCGCGGGGAGCTGCCCGGCCGGAAACTCGATGTCGACCACCGGGCCGGTGATCTGGATGACCCGGCCGGGGCCGGGCTTCGTGGGAGTCTTGGTCGCGGTGGTCTTGGTCGCGGTGGCCATGTCTTGTAGGAGCCTCCTGGTGCGCGCGTTCAGCGCGCCTGAGCGCCGGACGCGATTTCGATCATTTCTCTCGTGATGTTGGACTGGCGGACCTTGTTGTAGGCGAGCGTGTACTCGTCGATCAGATCATCCGCGTTCTCGGTCGCGTTCTTCATGGCGACCATTCG
>JANMPD010000157.1:0-1767 GCA_031369685.1 Chloroflexota bacterium
AGCGGGACCGACGCCGCGATGACGCGCGCCGTGCCACGCTGGAACATGCCGCCGATGCGGCCGCGGCGCGACGACAGGTCGCCGATGATGTCGCCCATGTACTCCTCGGGCACCACCACCTCGACGTCCATGATCGGCTCGAGCAGGCGGGGCTTGGCCTTCGCGCACGCCTCCTTGAACGCCATGGAGCCGGCGATCTTGAACGCCATTTCCGAGGAGTCGACGTCGTGGTACGAGCCATCGGTGAGGCGCACCATCACGTCCACCATCGGGTAGCCCGCGATGATGCCGTTCCTGAGCGCTTCCTCGATGCCCTTCTCGACCGCGGGGATGAACTCCTTGGGAATCGAACCGCCGACGATCTCGTTCTCGAACGTGAATCCGGTGCCGGCCACCTGCGGCTCGATGCGGATGGTGACGTCCGCGAACATGCCCTTGCCGCCCGTCTGGCGGATGAACCGGTGCCGCTGCTCGGCGGCAGCGGTGATGGTCTCGCGGTAGGCCACCTGCGGCTTGCCGACGTTCGCGTCGACCGTGAATTCGCGCTTCATGCGGTCGACGATGATCTCGAGGTGCAGCTCACCCATGCCCGAGATGACCGTCTGCGCGGTCTCCTCGTCGGTGCGCACGCGGAACGTCGGGTCCTCCTCGGCCAGGCGCTGGAGCGCCACGCTCATCTTCTCCTCGTCGACCTTGGACTTGGGCTCGATGGCCACGTCCACGACCGGCTCGGGGAACGTCATGGCCTCGAGCACGATGGCGTGATCGACCGCGCACAGCGTGTGACCCGTCGTCACCTTCTTGAAACCGATGCCGGCCGCGATGTCGCCGCACAGCACCTCGGTGATCTCCTCGCGCTTGTTGGCGTGCATCTGCACCAGGCGGCCGATGCGTTCGCGGTTGCCGGTGGTGGCGTTCAGGACGCCGTCACCGGTCGAGCACTTGCCCGAGTAGACACGGAAGAACGTCAGCTTGCCGACGTAGGGGTCGGTCATGATCTTGAACGCGAGCGCGGAGAACGGATCCGTGTCGCTCGGGTGGCGCTCGATGTGCTCGAACGACTTGGCGTCGTGACCCTTGATCGCCGGCTTGTCGAGCGGCGACGGCAGGTAGTCCACGACGGCGTCCAGCAGCTTCTGGACGCCCTTGTTCTTGAACGCCGAGCCACACATGACCGGGTTGATGATGCCCGCCAGCGTACCCTTACGGATCGCGCGGCGCAGGTCCTCTGACGTGTACGGCTTCTCGTGCAGGTAGTCGTCGAGCAGCTGCTCGTCGTACTCGGCCACGGATTCGAGCAGGCGGAAGCGCGCCGCGTTGGCCTGGGTGACCAGGTCGCGCGGGATCTCGCCCTCGATGAGCTTGGTGCCCTGTGTGCCGTCCTCGTAGGTGGTCGCGACCATCTCGACCAGGTCGATCGTGCCCGTGAACATGTCCCCGGCGAAGATCGGCACGTTGAGCGGCACCGGCTTGGCGCCGAGGCGGTCCTTCATCATCTGCACGACGTTGTCGAAGTCGGCGCCGACGCGGTCCATCTTGTTGACGAACGCGATGCGCGGAACGACGTACTTGTCGGCCTGGCGCCACACGGTTTCCGACTGGGGCTCGACACCGCCCACGGCACAGAACACGGCGACCGCTCCGTCCAAGACGCGCAGACTGCGCTCCACTTCGACGGTGAAGTCCACGTGGCCGGGGGTATCGATGATGTTGATGCGGTGGTCACGCCACTGGCAGGTGGTCGCGGCGGAGGTGATCGTGATTCCG
>JANMPD010000169.1:0-21856 GCA_031369685.1 Chloroflexota bacterium
GCCGCCACCTGGTCGGTGATGTCCGTGGATGTCCCGATGAGGCCTGTTGCCATGCCCGTGACCTTGTCCACGACATGGGTGCCGGCCTCGCGGATCAGTCGCACGGAGCCATCGGGACGGACGATCCGATAGGTCGCTTCGTACGGCGGTGCCGCAATGTCGGAGCCGCGATCGGAAGCGGCCAGTGCCTCGCGATCATCCGGGTGCACGAAGCCGAGGAATGCTGCCTCCGTCCCGTTGAACGTGCCCGGCTCGATCCCGAAGATTCGATGGTGCTCGTCCGACCAGGTGACCCGGTCGGTGACGATGTCCCATTCCCAGCTGCCGACGCCGGCGATCCGCTGCGCGGTGGCCATTCGCTCCTCGTTCCGCGTCACGGCCGCAACGGATGCCTCGAGTGCGCGGGTTTGTCGAAGATGCCTGATCGCGATCGCGGCATGTGCCGCGAACAGCTCGGCCAGCCGCTCGTCGAGCACGCTGAATTCTGGAGCGCCGATCTTTTCTGTCAGGTACAGCTGGCCGTAGGTCTCGCCATCAACGTGGATGCGCGTGCCGAGGAATGAATGCATCGGCGGATGGCCGTCGGGGAACCCGATGGATCGTGGATCCGCGGAAATCTCGGCGAGCCGAAGGGTCCGTTCCTCGGACATCATCGCGCCGAGGAGGCCAAGGCCCTCCGGTTCGCGGCCGATCCGCTCCACCTGCTCCGGACTGAATCCATCGGTGATGAACCGGGTGATCCGTCCATCCTCGACGACGCCGAGGGCGACGTACCTGGTTCCGATCAGGCGCCGGGCAGCCTGGATCGTTTCGACGAGCAGCGTCTCTTCGTCCTGACCCGCCAGGCCGAGCGCGGACGTGCTCAGTTGCTCGATGGTCCGGACCTGATCGCTGAGGTCACGCATCGTCGAGACCAGCCACTGCATGCCGTCTGGGACCGTAGCGGCAATCTCGACGGTGACGTCAAGCAGCAGGTCCGTGCCGTCGGCGCGAACGGCAGGAAACGACCCGTCGAGTCGACCGTGCAGGCGAATGAGGTCGATGAGGCGCGGGACCCGGGGCAGGAATTCCGCCGGCAGCAGGAGCTCCATGGATCGGCCACGGAGCGACGCGGCGTCACGACCGAAGAGGTCCGCCGCTGCCTGATTCACGAATTCGATCCGCGCGGACAGGTCCGTGACCATCATCGGCGTGGCGACGAGATCAACCGCCTTCGCAAGCTCGGCGATCGTGCCGAATCCCGGGGCGGGATCCGGACCATTGGTCGCGCCCGCGGCCGAGTCGGCGCCGCCGCGCTGGTGCATCCCTGGATCCGGCGGCCGTCGATCGATCGTCGGCATCAGCTCGGGATGGACGGCGCGATGGTTCGCGACGGCCCGACGTCGGTCGGACGATGGTGGCGACCGGAGACCCGGAGGGGGCCCGGATCGGTCGACATGACAGCCTTCCTCGCTCTATTGCGCGCCAGGAATCTCAGCATACGCTCCATCGAGCACGAGCTATCGCCCAAAGACGCGTTCCATCCGCCGATCCGGGACGAGCCAGAGAGCGACAACGCCCGCATACATCGCGAGCCCGATCGGCGGAGCAATCAAGGCGATCGGAGTTGCCACGAGGTAGATGACCAGCGAGGCGACACCTTTGACGTCTCGCCGAAGGGCCTCGGCGAGAGCGGGCGCCTGCCCCGGCACGCGGACCAGGGCGCGGGAAAGGACGAAGTAGGCGAACCCGGCGAGCAGTTGAAGGACCCCATACATCGCCGTCGGGACGGGCGCGAACGCGTTTTCGCCCATCCACGCGGTGCCGAACGGAAACAGCGAAAGCCAGAACAGGAGATGGAGGTTGCCCCACAGGACGCGGCCATCAATCACCTTGGCGGCGTGCAGCAGATGGTGGTGATTGTTCCAATATGTACCCAGCAGGGCGAAACTCAGGATGTAGCTGAGCAAGACCGGCCAGAGCTTTGTGAGTGCGTTGACGGTCGCCTCGTGGGGCACCTTCAGCTCGAGCACCATGATCGTGATGATGATGGCGAGGACGCCGTCGCTGAACGCCTCGAGTCGACTCTTGGGCATCTGGCGCTTCCTCCGGTTTCGAGAGCGCATTGTCACGGATTGCGACCCGCAGCGTTGATCCTGATGGTCGACGACGTAGCTGGCGCATATTTCGCCAGTTGGCTTCGGCGCTCAACTGCTTCCACCGAGAGCGATACCGGGCCTCGGCCGTGACTCCATGAGCTTGGCTGGACCATGACGGCTCCATGGTCAATCTGCCTACAAACCTATGGATAGGCGCTGGGTCTGGGGATCCCGCGGCGATTACGACACTGCGCGGCGCATGGTCGGAACGTGACCGGCTGGACACTTGCTCCGAATCGGGCCGAATCCAGGGCCTGACCGGGGTGCCTGTGTTCAGGGCGCCCATGCAGTCGACGCGGGGGTCGACAGCGGCGGCGGGCCGGCGCGAGTACGGCCACCGCCGACTCGGCGGCCGAGCGGCCGCTCGTTATTCGTTCGAGCCGCCCGGCGTGCTGGTAGCACCCACGGCGGCCATGTCCTGGTCGGACGCCCCGAGCGTCCAGACTTCGATCGTGTCGACCGCGCCGAACCCGACCGCCTCATAGAGGGGCCGCCCCATCGGCGTCGACCAGAAGAACGTTGAGGCAATTGGCTGCGGCGCGGACGCTGCGGCGGCTGCCAACGCGTGTGTGAGCGTCATTCGGCCGGCGCCGCGTCGACGGTATCGAGGCGAGGTCATCATGTCGAAGACGCCGAGTAGATCGCCCACGCGCGTGACGACCGCCATGCTTGCCGGCTCGTCCCCGTCCCAGGCGACCCAGCACCCAACGTCGGGTCTGGCGACCAGACGGCTCCCCCACATTTCGCCGATGAGGGTCGTGGCGTAGCCGTGCGACTCCGCGACAATCTGGGCGATACCTGCCAATCCGTTGTCATCATCGACCCGCCGGACGACAAATTCGCCGTCGAAGCGCGCAGGAATGTCACGAGCCGAGAACAGGTACTCGGCTTCCGCGGCAGATACGAACCCGGATCGTGAGAGGCGGTCATTAACGAGCCCTCGGCGCGAGGTGACACTCGATGAGACGGCGAGAAGTGTTGGCACATCGCCGGCACGGACGACCTTCACCAGCTCATCGAGATCACATGACTCGGCGGGTCCAAACACGGCCGCCTGATTGAGATCAACGTGCGGGGCGCCGGACAGCGCCGCGAACCATCCCCTGCCACGATGAATCATTGGCTGTGGCCCGCTCCCCAGGATCAATTCGGCATGATGCCCGTAGGCGGTCCATAGCGCGGCGCGGTTGATGGTGCTTCGCATTGCGGGATTGTCGGTGGGCACCAGCCACGGCGCAACCGGACAACACGAGGCTTCTCGTCAAGGTGTCCGTCGCCTCCAAATCGGCCGACTGCCGCGACGCGGCGCATCACGCGCAACTGGGGCGTGCGGAGCCGGCCGCCGCGCGCCACCATGATGGCCACGACCGGCACTGCCCACCCGAGGAGGCGCATGCGTCCCACGATCCGAGTCCTGGAGCCATCACTCATCGAGCGGATCCTCGACGAGGCGATGCGCGTCCTCGCCACGACCGGCATGGAGATCCGCGGCGCCGAGATGCGGCGGCGGCTTCAGGCCGCCGGGCTGCCGATGGACGCGACGGGCGTGCGGGTGCTCTTTCCGCGCGAAATCGTGGAGAGGGCCATCGCCACGGCGCCCGGGGCATTCACCCTGTTCGACCGCGATGGCAACCCGCATGCCGACCTGGGCGGTGATCGCGTTCACTTCGTACCGGGCTCATCCGGGCTCAAGGTCATGGATCATCGGACCGGCGAGGTGCGCCTGGCCAATACGACGGACTTCGTCGAGTACGTCCGGCTTGCAGATGGGCTCTCGAACATCGCCTATCTCGCGACGGCTTTTTCGACCAACGATGACATCGAGGCGAACGTGTCCGATGCCTGGCGGCTCAGGCTGTCCCTGACGAACTCGAAAAAGCCGATCGTCTCAGGCGCCTTCACCGAGCACGGTGTCGAGCGCATGGTCGAGATGCAGCAGCTGTTCCGACGGGATCGCGCCGACCTGATCGCCCGCCCGATGGCCATCTTCACGATCACCGCGAGCGGCAACTTCCGGTACAGCGAGGATTCGTGCCAGAACCTCATCGACTGCGTCGAAGCCGGCATCCCGGTCGAGATCGTGCCGGTGACGCTCCAGGGACTCATCGCCCCAGTCACGACCGTGGGCGCGACGGTCTTCCATACCATCGACGTCCTGGCCGGGATCACGATGGCCCAGCTGATTCGGCCCGGCGCCCCGGTGCTCTTCGGCGGTGCGCCGGCGACGTTTCACATGAAGATCGCCAGCTCGCCGATGGCCGCGATCGAGGCACTCCAGCTGGACGTGGCCTATGTCGAGGTGGCCAAATCGCTTGGTCTGCCCTGTCAGTCGTACATGGCGCTGTCCGATGCCAAGGTGCTCGACGCCCAGGCCGGCGCCGAGACCTTCGGAAGTGCGCTCCTCGCCGCGCTCGCGGGCGTGAACAGCGTGTCGGGCCCGGGGATGCTCGACTTCCTGCTTGTATTCAGCCTGCCGAAACTCGTGTTCGACGACGAGGTCTGTGCACAGGTGCTGCATTTTGTCCGCGAGGTCCAGCCCGTGGACGACCTGCCGATCGACGGTCTGCTCGATCACCTGATGGCGGATCAGCACCTGATCATGGCCGCACACACGACGGCCCACTGGCCGAGCACGCTCCACCTGCCGAGCCGGGTCTGGGAGCGCGACAACCGCGAGAACTGGGCCAAGGCCGGGTCGCTCGATACCGCGGCGCGTGCTTTCAGCGAAGTGGACCTCCGCCTCGCCGCGTACCGCCCGATCGAGACCGACGCCAGGATCGTCGAGGAACTGGATCGGATCATCCGGACGGGTCTTGTGGCCCAGACCGACCTGCCGGTCGTACCCGAGGCCCCGGAGCCCGTCGCCCTCGAGGATCCCGCGGCGGGTCGCAGGCACAACCGGCGACGCGGAGGCTGACGGGATCGCGCAGGCGCCGCGGCTGCTTACCGGGAACCGAGACGCCACTCCGGGAACCGGGCGTCAGCCCCCCAGCGCCGCCGCCAGGATCGCCGGGTTGCCCTCCGATCCCGAGACTGGTTCGAGGCTGATCCCGAACGTCGACCCGGGCCCGAACGACGTCGAACCCCAGGCACCGAGTGTCCCGACCCAGAAGCTCGTCCCGCCGGCGAAGACCATGCGACCGACCCCCGATCGCTGGCCATCCTTCTCGAGCCAGCATCGGTAGACCCGACCCTCGGGTGGGGGCGCCAGAGCGGTGGTCAACACCACGAGGTCGCGAGTCGACCAGGAGACGGACCCACGGCTCCGGCCATCGACGTCGCGCAGGTCGACGACCCAGTGATCCGGGTCCTGGAGCACGCGATCCAGGGTGGCGCTCATCGCTTCGAGGGCAACCACCTCGGACTCGGCGCGGCCAAGTCGCGCGTTCCCGTCAAGGATCAGACCGCCTGCGACGACCACGATCGACAGCACCGCTACGAGCGGAAGCAGGCGGCGGGTGGAGCGACGCGATCTGAGGGCGAGCCCGGCGCGACGCAGCGGCACTCGGCCAGACGGAACCTCAGGCGCCGCGTCCAACCTGATCCGGGCCAGGACCGATTCACGCAGGTGCGCCGGCGCCGTCATCGGCTCCCCGTCCGCGACATCCCCGAGCAGGACCGGCCCAGCCGGGTCGTCAAGCACTTCGCGCACGAGGGAATGCGCCCGGTACCACGAACCGACTTCCTCGCGACAAGGTTCGCACCCCGCAACGTGATCGATGAACGCATCCCGGGGCATGTCGGCAGCAGCGCCTCGATTGACGCTGGCAAGCTCGCGGGCGAGTCGAACGAGCCGATCGGGCTCCAGGCTCAGGTCGGCGATCCGCTCGTGTGCGTCGGCGTGCTGCATCGGGGTCATCGGGTGGCCCTGGGCTGGACGCCGGCTGGACGTCCTTCGCGATCGCCAGCGGGTTCGGGCTGCAGATCGGGGATGTCGGTGAGGCGGTCGCGCAGACTCGCCAACGCGCGTCGCGTCCGGGACTTCACCGTGCCGATCGGGATGGCAAGGTGTTCCGCGATCTCGGACTGGCTGAGGCCTCGATCGTAGGCCAGGATGACGACCTGTCGCTCCTCGGTGGGCATGCCGGCGAGGGTATTGCGGAGGAGCGCCCGTAGCCAGCGCCGGTTGAGCGCGACGCCGGGCGCATCCTCGCCGTTCGCCGCGGTCGCGATATCGACGGCCTCGCTCGCATCCAGAGGCCCGTGGTCCCTGCTGATGGACCCAGCCAACCTGGGCCGCCGGCCCTGCGCACGCAGGTGGTCGATCGCCCGGTTTCTCGCGATCCGCAGGATCCAGCCGGCCAGCGAGCCCGACCGCACATCGAACTGATGTCCACGCCGCCAGACAGACAGGAACGCGTCCTGCACGATCTCGGTGGCCGCGTCTCGATCGCGCACGAAGCGCAATGTCGTCCCGAATACGAGGTCGGCGTATCGGTCATACAGGATCATGAACGCCGCCTCGTCCCGCTCCGAGATCCGCGCCGCAAGGCTCGCCTCATCACCGTCCGCCGTGTGAAGGAGTGGGAATCGCGGCAACTCGTGCGCCATAGAGGACTGGTCAGGCGATCTGGTGCGCGCATCGACCATGATCGATCATGGCGTCACGGTAACGGTACCCTGCATGTCGCTGTGGATCGTGCACTTGTAGGCGAAGGTTCCTGCGCTGTCGAAGGTGTGGGCGTAGGTCTTGCCGCTGGTCAAGGCGCCATCACTGCCGAAGGTCCCATCCGCGCTCGTCACCGTGTGGGAGCGTTGTCCGGTATCGGTCCAGGTGACGGTCGTCCCCTTGGCAATCGTCAGGTCGGCCAGCGTGAAGCCATTGTCGAAGACGTCGACCGAGGCCGTTTGTCCCCCGGGGCCGGCTGTCGGCTCGGGGGTCGGCGCGGGCGTTGCAGCAGGGGTCGGCGCGGCGGTCGCTTCGGGGGTCGGAGCGGTCGTGGGTTCCGCAGACGGAGCGCGGAACGTGACTCCGGGTGTCGGCGCTGTCGAGCCACCGCACGCCGCGAGCACGAACGCGACGACCAGGCCGAACATCGAGAATCGCTGACGCATCCGGGATCTCCTCTGGCGTGCCCTGAATCGTGGCACCTGCCTAGAGTACGACCGGCGACACAGATCGGATCACGGGCCGAATCGCGCCGGACCCCGCCGGCCGGACTGGGTCAGCGCGGTTCCATCGGTGAGGTCGGGCCGTAGACTTCCGGGCTGCGCTTGTAGGCACTCGCCTCGAGAGCAAACGCGACCTTCCGAAGGGCCGCCATTTCTGACTCCGTGAGCGTCCTGACGGAAACCAGGGCGAGTTCCTCGTGGGTGTCCTCGAGGGCCCCGGACCATCCGACGCGAACACTGCCGATCCCGTGCGCGTAGTACTTGAATTGATGCGCGTCGGGCTGGTCGATGCTGAACTCGTCGATGATCAGCACGCCGTCGTAGCAGCCGATCGGGACACACGTTCGCGAGTTGGTCTCGAATACGCGTCCTCGATCATTCCAGCCGACCTCCGGTCCCCAGCCTTCGGCGTAGCTCGGCAGGCCTACCCGGGGATCCGCAGGCATCATGATCCCTGCGCTGGCGCCGCGGGTGCCGGTCAGCCAGGCGGGCGCCTCGACGAACACGCCGTCCTCGTATTCCTCCGGGTACTCGCCGAGGTACCAGACTGATCCATCATCCGCCTGCGCATAGAAGGCGAGTTCGGCCTCGACGAGCTCGCCCTCGACGAAGTCCTGATCATAGGCGACCTGGGTGAGCACACCGTCGATGACCTTGGTGAGGTCCGTGACCGTGACGACGAGTCGGTGGGGCGCTCGATCGTTTCCGACCCCATTGACGCCATCCCAGATCCACTGCGTCCCCGGGGTCATCGCCAGCCACGGGTTGTCCACCCTGGTCGGATCGGAGAACTGGTCCCGGGGCAGGGTCTCGTAGATCGACTCGGTCGGGTCCGGGGCCGGAGTCACCGGTGCCGGCGAAGCCGTGGCCGGCGCGGGCGAGACGGTTGGACGCGTTGGCGCGTCCGTGACGGCTGCCACACTCTGCAGGGGTGCCGCGGAGGAACACCCGGCCAACGAAGCCAGGAGCGTGATGGATGTAGCCGTGAGGCCGGTCAATCGTCGAGTGGTCATGCGGACTTCCTCTGCTCTGAGATGGATCGGCCAAAACGCAGGTAGAGCGACGGCAGGATGAACAGATTCAACAGGGTGGAGGTGATCAGGCCGCCGAGCACGACGATCGCCAGCGGATGCTCCACTTCGTGGCCGGGTAGGTCGCCGGCGATTGCAAGCGGAACAAGCGCGAGTCCCGTCGCCAGGGCCGTCATCAGGATCGGAGAGAGGCGCTCACGAGCACCGCGGATCACGAGATCCGGCCCGAATGCCTCTCCCTCGAAGCGCTCGAGGAACTGGAAGTGGTTGATCATCATGATCCCATTCCGAGCCGCGATGCCGAGCACGGTGAAGAAGCCGACCAGTGAGCCGAGCGAGATCGTCCCTCCGAAGGCCCACGCGGCCAGCACGCCGCCGACGAGGGCGGAGGGAAGGGTGAGGAACGACAGGATCGCGAGGCGCGTCCGTCCGAAGGCAGCCTGGAGAAGCAGGAAGACCCCGAGCAGCGCGATGATGGCGAACAGTTGGAGGCGGCCCGAGGCGGCCTGCCGCTCGGCATACTCCCCGAGCAATTCGGGAT
The DNA here is from genome assembly GCA_031369685.1 of Chloroflexota bacterium. Taxonomy (GTDB): domain Bacteria; phylum Chloroflexota; class Limnocylindria; order Limnocylindrales; family CSP1-4; genus UBA5189. The sequence continues at coordinate 8,823 of JANMPD010000169.1, forward strand.
GATATTCCCGCGGGAACTCGATGGTCGCGAGGGCGGCCTCCACGTCGCGGATCACGGCCCCGAGATCGCGCCCGCTGACGTTCGCGTCGACATCGATCTTCCGGGTCAGGCCCTCGTGGGCGATGCTGTTGGGCGTCGGCGCGATCGTGACAGAGGCGAGTCTCCCGAGCGGGACCTGGCCACCGATCGGAACGTCAATTGGCAGAGCCTCGATGTCGCTCAGGCTGTTCCGCGCGTCGGGTGTCGTCCAGACATGGACGTCATAGGCCTTCCCGCCGTAGAAGATGTCGCCGACCTCCTCGCTGGCCAGCATCACGGCGGCCGCTCGGCGCACATCGCCGGGCTTGATGCCGTAGGCCCGTGCAGTCGCGAGGTTGACCTCGACCTGAATCTGGGGGATCTCGACCTGCTGCGAGGTGTGCAAGTCCACGATCCCGGGAATGCCGGCGAGGGCCGCCTCGACGGCGGCCGCCTGGTCGCGCAGGACCTCGAGATCGGGCCCGAAAATCCGCACGACGACCGCATCGCTCGAACCCGTCAGCACCTCGCGAATACGCTCCTTGAGATAGGTCTGGACGTCCCGCCGGAGACCCGGATAGCCCGCAACGACCTCCCTGATCGATGCCAGCGTGGCCTCGTAGTCGACCGCCGGATCGACACTGATCCAGTTCTCGCCGAACTCGACCCCGACGACCTCGTCGGCCATCTGGGCCTGCCCGATGTGGGATCCGCAGTTGCGAACGCCCGGAATGCTGCGGAGCTCGATGCAGGCCGCCGTCGAGACCCGGACCTCCTCCTCGATCGAGGTCCCCGGCGCCGTCACCCAGTGCATCAGGAAGTCACGTTCCTTGAAGTCGGGCAGGAGCGACTGCCCGAGCTGCGTCCAGACGACCAGGCCGACCAGGCTGATGGCCCCGATCGACGCAAACGCGGGACGGGCCGCCCGGACGAGCCGGGTGAGGAGTCGCGCGTAGGCGGCCTGCAGTCGGCGGGCGAGCGGCGATTCGTGGCGCTCGACATCAGCATTCCGGAGCAGGATGTAGGCCATCGCCGGCGTAACCGTCAGGGCTACCAGCAGGGAGGCGAGTACGGCAAGGCCGTAGGAGATCGCGAGGGGCTGGAAGAACGCCCCGGACAGGCCACCGATGAAGAAGATCGGGGTGATCGCGACCACGTCGATGAGCGTCGCGTAGACGATCGAGCTCCGGACCTCGAGCGAGGACTCGAGGATGATCGAAGCCGTCGATCCCCCGGTGCCTTCGCGACGATGCTGACGCAGCCGCCGGGTGATGTTCTCGACATCGATGATGGCGTCGTCGACCACGACGCCGACCGAGATGACGAAGCCCGCCAGGATCATCGTGTTGATCGTCGCGTCGCGGGCGAACAGAACCAGCGCGGCAGTCATCAGCGACAGCGGGATCGCGACGAGGCTGATCAGGGCCGTTCGCCAGTCGAACAGGAACAGGATCAGGATCACGAAGACAAGGACCGAGCCAAGCAGGAGCGCGCGTGACAGGTTCGCGAGCGCGACCTCGATGAACGACGCCGGCCGGAAGATCGTGGTGTCGATCTCGATTCCGGTCAGGCCGGGCCGGAGCTCATCGAGGGCCGCTTCAACGCCCCGCGTCAGATCGAGCGTGTTCGCCCACGGGAACTTCTCGACGATCAGCATGATCCCCGGGCCGTCGTTGATGACGGCGTCGCCGGCCAGCGGCTGATGGTCCAGCTTGAGATCGGCGATGTCGCTCAGCTTGACCACCCGGCCGTCCTTTGCCGACAGGGTCACGTGGCCCAGGTCGGCCGGCGTGATGATGGCCGGCACGTGGCGGATGGTCAGGCGTTGATTGGCCGTGTCGATGAATCCGCCCGTGGGGATCACGTTGCCCTGGGTGAACCGCAGGAGGCCCTCGTCGAGGGACGCCGCGGTCGCGGTCAGGACCGAGTCGAGCGAGATGCCGTACTCGGCGAGCTTTTCGGGCTTGACATCAACGTGGAACTGGTTGAGCTGCTCGCCCCAGATCGCGACATTGGCAACGCCCGGAACGCTGAGCAGGCGGGAACGGATCGTCCAGTACGAGATGACCGACATATCGAGGACCGACAGGGTGTCCGAGGTCATGCCGATCTTCATCACCCGGCTCGTCGCCGACAGCGGCTGGATCATGAACGGCGGGGCGGCCCAGGTCGGAAGGCTCGGTGTCACGGCCTCCATCCGTTCCTGGACAAGTTGACGGGCATCGAGGAGATTCGTTCCAGGCTTGAAGATCAGGAAGATCGAGGACAGGTCCGCGACGGACTTGGAGCGGATGATGTCCAGGCCCTCGATGCCGGCAAGGGACTGTTCAAGCGGGACGGTGACGAGGGTTTCGACCTCTTCGGCCGACAGGCCCAACGAGATGGTCTGGATCTCGACGCGCGGCGGGGCGAACTCGGGAAAGACGTCGACGGGTGCACTGCCCAGCTGGGCGACGCCCACGAGCATCATCCCGACGGCCGCCGCCAGGACGAGCATGCGGAAGCGAAGGCTGCCCGCGACGATGCGCCGCATGAGCCGTCAGCCTTCCATCTCGGGCACGGGACGCCTTGGCATCAATGACCGCCGCCGACGCCCGCCTCGACCCCGTGGAATTCACTCACCCCGACCGTGACGACCTTGGTCCCAACCGGCGGACCGTCGCTCAGGAAGACCGCGCCGCCCTCGATCCGGTCGACCGTGACCGGGGCCCGAACGAATTCGAGCCCCTGTGGGTTGGTGTACACCCACGTGTTGCCCTCGAGGTCGTACAGGAGCGCCGAATAGGGAACGACGGTTCCGGTCCGGCCGGGCGGGGCCTTCGTCACCTCCTGGGTCTGGATGTCGAGCCGCTTCGCCGCCTCCGCGGTCAGCGTCAGGAGCTTGAGGTCCGAGCCCTCGATCTTCGTAACCGTGACGGCCGCGGGCGGAGCGGCGTTCGCCGCGGGCGAGCAGCCGGCCAGCACGATGGTGGCCACGAGCAGGCCGCCGTGGATCCAGCGATTGGTGCGCCGCATGTGAACGACCTCCCGGGTCTGCTGTCGATTCATCTCAGGCCGCGCTCTCGGCGGGTCGATCAAGGAGTCCAGTGGCCGGGTCCGGCAGCCCGCCGGGACCCGCAAAGAGATATACGGACGGACTGATGAGCAGGACGAACACGGTCGACGTGATCAGCCCACCGATCAGCGTGATGGCCATCGGGCGAATCAGCTCGAGCCCTGCCACGTCGCCAAGGACGATTGCCGGGACCAGGGCCAGTCCGGTGGCCAGGGCCGTCGACAGGATCGGCACGAATCGGTCCCGCGCGACCCGTGCCACCAAATCCGGCCCGAAAGGCTCCCCTGAGGCTTCAAGGGTTCGGCATCGATCAAAGAGCGCCACCGCCTGCCGAATGGCGAGTCCGAGTACGCCCAACCCGCCGAGGACGGTTCCGAGGGACGAGCCGCCCGCAACCAGCGAACCGGCCAGCGATCCGATCAGGACCGACGGAAGCGCGATGAACAGGAGCAAGGCGAGCCGCCAGCGGCCGAAGGCCGCCTGGAGCAGCAGGAAGGCGAAGATCACGGCGCCGCCGGCCACCGCGAGCAGGCCCATGAGATCCGCCTGGCGATCGGCGGCGAGCGTCCGGACCTCGGCGTGGTACTCGAGCGGAAACTCGATCCCGGCAATCCGATTCTGGATGTCGGAGGTCAGCGCGACCAAATCCCGGCCCTGGACGTCAACGGCGACATCGACGCGGCGGAAGACGCCCTCGCGGTGGATGATCGCCGGTGAGTCCGCGATTCGGACGTCCGCGACATCGCCGAGCCGAACGAACGCCCCGCCAGGAGCCTGGACCGGAAGATCCTGGATCGTGGTCAGGCTGCGGCGCGTCTCGGGTCGACCCCAGACCACCACGCTGAAGATCTTCTGGTCCTGGAAGATGCTGCCGACCTCGATGCCGGATAGCAGAACGGCCGCCGCCCGCCGCACGTCGCCGGCCTTGATTCCAAAGGCTTGCGCCCGGTCCAGTTTCACCTCGATCTCGATGGTCGGTTCGAGGGAGGGTTCATCGACCATCGCCCGGCTCACGCCGCCGACGGCCGCAACGGCATCGCGGACTTCGCCCGCCTTGGCCCGCAACACGTCGAGATCCTGTCCGTAGACCCGGACGACGATATCGTCCTGGCTGGCATTCAGGATCTGTCCGACCCGCTGGTCGGAGTACGACATGAGCGCGTGGTCGATGCCGGGGTACCCGGCGATGACGGTCTCGAGGGCAGCGACGGTCTTGTCGTAGTCGGCCGACGGGCTGATCGTGACCCAGATCTCGCCGGAGTTCACGCCGACCACCTGATCGGACACGATGGCCCGGCCAACGTGAGCGCCGACGTTGCTCACGCCTCCGACGGAGCGCAGCTCTTCGCTTGCGCGGGTCACCAGGCGATCCATCTCCGGGCGCGACGTGCCGGCGACCGCATCCCAGATGATGAGCAGTTGGCGCTCACGGAACGTCGGCAACAGTGATCCGCTGATCGTCGGGACGGCCACGGATCCGGCGATCGCGATGATTCCGACCGCGACCGCGGCTCCCGTGAGCATCGATGGCCGAACGGCGGCGGTGACGCGGGCGAGCATCCGATCGTAGGCACCTACGAGCCGACCCTGGGGGGTGATCGCGGCCGCGCTGGGCACCGCCGCGGTGGGCACCGCCTCGGTGGGCACCACCTCGATCACCCCGCCGACAGGTGCGGCATGGGACGCTCCGATGTCCGACAGGAGCGAGCTCAGGGCCGGCACGACCATCAATGCCACGACCGTCGCGGCCGCGATGGCAAGCAGGCAGGCAATGGCGAAGCCGGGGACGAAGGCGCCGGCGATGCCTGTCGCGAAGAGCAACGGAACGATCAGGGCAACCCCGGCGAGGGAACCGAACAGGAGCGAGCCGCGCCCCTCGAGGGTCGCCGCCAGGACGATGCCGGCTCGCGTGCGGTCCGCGTCCGCCGCGAGCGGCGCCCGGAGTCGGCGGGCTACTGCATCGACGCCGATGATGACCTCATCGACGACCATGCCGATCGCGAGGACGATTCCGGCGACGGTGACGGCGCTGATCGTGGCGCCGAGGAGATACAGCACCGAGGCTGCGGCGGCAAGGGCGAGTGGGATGGCCAGGAGCGTGATCAGGACCGACCGCCAGTTCCGGAACAGGAGCATCAGCGCGACCATGGCCAGCAGTAGGCCGGCCACGGCCGCAAGTGACACGTTGCCGACGGCGCTGTCGATGTAGGACGCCGGCCGGAAGATATTTGCATCAAGCTGGATGCCGCCGAGCCCAGGCTGCAGAGCCGCGAGCGCTTCGTCCACCCCCGCCGTGACCGTCCGGGTGTCCGCGCCCGGGAACTTCTCGATGACCAGGAGGAGGCCATCGCCCGCCCCGCCTACGATCGCGTCACCGATCAGGGGCTGGTGATCCTCGACGATCGTGGAGACGTCGCCGAGACGGACGATTCGCCCGCCGGTGTCCTCGGGCGCGATCGGTACCTCGGCGAGGTCCGCGGCCGAGCGGATCGGGAAGACGTGCTGGACGCCGAGGCGCTGGTTCGGGGTATCGATGAACCCGCCCGTGCCGGGGGTGGACGCGTCGAGGAATGTCAACGGCGAGACCCACATGGCGTTGCCCGCGGTCTCGAGGACGTGCTGGATCGAGACACGCTGGTCGCGCAGCTGGTTCGGGTCGATCAGCACCTGGAGCTGCCGCTCGCGGAGCCCCCAGATCGCCACGTTGGCGACCCCGGGTACGCCGAGCAGGCGAGGCCTGACCGTCCACCGGGCGAGAATCGACATGTCGATCAGCGAGGCATCGGCCGAGACCATCGAGACCATCAGCACGCGGTTCGTCGAGGCCAGTGGCTGGAGCATCAGCGGTGGCTTCGAGACGTTGGGCAGGGCGTGCGCCTGGGTCAGTCGCTCGGCCACGACCTGGCGGGCCTGGAACAGGTCCGTCCCCGGCTCGAACTTCATGACGATTGAGGAGAGGCCCTCGACCGATTCGGATTCGATCGAATCGAGGAACGCAACGCCCTGGAGGAGGTCGGCCTCGAGGGGTACGGTGATCAGCTGCTCGACCTCGGTCGCGGACAAGCCGAGGGCCTCGGTCTGGACTTCGACATAGGTCGGCCCGAAGTCGGGAACGATGTCGATCGGCACCTTGGGCAGCTCGAGGGTCCCGAACACCATCAGGCCGGCCGCGAGGCCGACGACCAGGACACGGAAGCGAACGCTCCAGCCGACGATCGCGCGGGTCATGCGCGTCCAACCGGCTCGCGGTGGCTCGTGATCCCACGCGGGGTGCGCACCATCGACGTTGTCATCCGGCCTTCCTCCACTCCGCTCGTTGGCGGCCGGACTGCCGCCGGCAACCCCCGATCCATCCATGACGTCGCTGCCACCGTCAGGCGCACGGCGATCTGGTCGGGCAGACCAGTCGCGACCCCACTGAAAGGAGCGCGACCGTACATCGCCGACCGATAGGGCGTCAATGGAATTCGGTGCGCCCAGGCAACGAATCCGTACCCTCGGCGCAAGAGCGACACGTTGCCTCTCCGGCCGATTCTCGCCCCGGGCGCCATCACCGAGATCGCGCTCGCCTTGCTCCTGGGAACCGTCCGCCACCCGTCCGCGACCTGATCAGGCCGAGGCGGCCTCGATCGCTCGCGTTCGCCGGGTCACGAAGGCATCGATGGCCTCGGACCTCCCCTGGTCCATCGCGGGAGGCTCGAATTCGGCGAGGAGCTGCTTCCAGACGCCATTCGCCCGCTGCGCGGCGGTTCGCGATCCATCGTCCTGCCAGGTTTCGAAGTTCCGCCAGTCGGACAGGATGGGCTGGTAGAAGGCGTGCTCGAATCGCTCGAGCGTGTGGGCGGCACCGAAGAAGTGCCCGCCGGGCCCAACCGCCGCGATCGTGTCCACGCCGATCTCCGCCTCGTCGATCACGAGTGGCTGGAGCACCTCACTCATCATCTGGAGGATCTCGGCATCGAGGATGAGCTTCTCGAACGACGCCGTGAGCCCACCCTCGAGCCAACCCGCCCCCTGGTAGAGCAGGTTCACCCCGCCCATGACCGCGCCCCAGACGGCCATTTCTGATTCGTAGGCGGCCTGCGCGTCGACCACGTTCGAGCCGGTGACATTCGAGGACCGGAAGGGCAGTCCGTAGCGTCGGGCCAGCTGGCCAGTGGCAAACGCCGCCTTGACGTATTCGGGCGTCCCGAATGCCGGCGAACCCGTCCGCATGTCGACATTTGAGGTGAAGCCACCGTACACCACAGGCGCGCCCGGTCTGGCGAGCTGGGTCAGGACGACCATGAACAGGGCCTCGGCATTCTGCTCGGTCAGGGCGCCCGCGATCGTGGCCGGACTCATCGCCCCGGCCAGGGTGAACGGCGTGGCGACCACGGGTTGGCCATGGATCGCCATCTCGATGAGGCCCTCGGACATCGGACCATCGAGACGCAGCGGTGAGTTCGAGTTGATGATCGTCATGAGGCTCGGCTCTCTCACGAGCGCATCTCGGCTGACACCCCTCGCCAGCGCCATGATCTCGATTGCGTCGTCCACGGGAACCCGTCCGGAGCCCAGGCATTGCCATGTCTTGTCGAGGTTCGTGGCCAGGATCCGGTACATCTCGAGATGACGTGTCGGGACCGGGAGATCGGTCGGCTCAAGGGGGCCGCCCGCCTCCATATGGATGACATCGAGCGCCCCGATCACGCGAACGTAGTCGACGAAGTCGGCTGCGTTGCCCGGCCGACGACCACGATCGAGATCGGTCACGAATGCGGGTCCCCCGACCGAGGTGAACACGACGTTGCGTCCGCCGATTTCCACGTGCCGCGCAGGGTTGCGCGCATGAAGCCGGAACTCGCTCGGGGCCGAAATGATCGTTTCCTCGACCATCGCCGGATCCAGGCGGACACGCCTCGAGGCTCGATCAACCCGAGCCCCTGCCCGGACCAGGAGGTCGATCGCGCGATCGCCGAGCACTTCAAGGCCGACCTCGGCGAGGATGCGGAGCGAGGCCCGGTGAATGGTCTCGATCTGATCGGCAGACAGGATCTCCACCGGCCGGTACGGGTTGACCAATGACCTCCACGGGAGGCGCGGCACGCCACCACTCGTCCGCCGCTCCCGGCGCCGCATGGCCGTCACCCGGCGAGTGCCCGCTCCACCGGATCGGTCGAGTTGCCGGTGGCCGTGACCGCGTCGGCACCGACGCGACCCCAGCCGGCACGGGCGGTCGTGGCGCCGGTCAGGGCGGGCCAGCCCTCGCTCTCGAGAAGATCGAGGGTGGCCATGGCCGCGGCCAGCGACCCGGCCACATGATCCCGGGCGATGCCGGCCAGGCGGCCCCCCCCAACCTGGCCCTCGAGGCGCGCAGCGACTTCACTGGCCTGCCGCGCGGCACGTGCGATGTCCTCGGCCCGGGCCGAATCCATCCCCTGCTGCAGCTGGATCCGGGCGACGCCGGTACCGGGCTGGATGGCCGCCACGGTCGCTGCCCAGCCCGTCGTCTCGTCCGCGATCGGTTCTACGAACGCAAGCGGGTAACCGTCGTACAGCACGCGACAGAGCGCGATCTCCGCAATCGCCCGGGCCGGAGCATCGGGCTCCCCGGCGAACCAGGCCGGAAGCGCCCCCACGATGATGTTCGCGGCCGGGATCCCGCATGCTCTCGCGGTCAGGACCGCCAGGAGTTGCAGCGCCACCGAGCGACCGGCGCGCGTAGCCGGATCGGCGTTGACCCCCGAATCGAGGTCCGGGGCCACCATCAGCGGGCCGGCATCGAGGTGGACCATGACGCCCGCTCGACGCGCGACGCGGACAGCGAACGCGAAGTCGACCAGCGCCCGCTCCGGATCGACTCCCGTCACGAACATCTCGCGCATCGGACCGAGTTCAAGAATGTCGGCACGTTCGAAGGCCGCGACGATGGCACCTTCCGGACCAGCGAGGGCGGTCGGCGCGATGGCCAGCCGAACGTAGGCGCCGCGCTCCACAGCAGCACGATCGAGCACCTGCCGAAGCTGAGACAGGCCGCGCTGGCTCCCGACGGGCGTGTTCTCGGGCTCGCCTTCAGGTCCCCGAGGGCGCCAATGGACGTCCTGACCCAGCGCGCCGAGACGAATCGCAAGTTCCCGGGTGGCGGGCACCTCGACGCGGGTCAGGTCGAACCCGGCGCGCACCAGCTGGCCCGCCTCACGCTCGGCACCCTCGATCGACGGTTCGTGGATCGTCGCGCCGATCCAGGGCTGGGGGCGATCGTGGAGCATGTCGATGAGCTCGCCGCGGGCGACCCGATTGGCGTCGATCCGATCGACGGCCGCGATCGCGAGGCGCGACAACAGGTCCGCAGCCGCCGCATACCGCTCCGGCTCGGCCAACAGCTCCGACTCGAGTTGGAGATCGACAGAGCCGGCGGCGACGTCGAGGGCCAGCTGCTGGGGTGTCGTGTCGTACTCGAGGAGGGCCATGGCGAAGGGGAAGCCGATGCCCATCGCGAGCCGTGTTGATTGCCCGTCCACGTACCGATCGACCACCTCAGCGGCCAGTGGCCTGCCTTCACGGTCGAGCCCGGTAACGCCGATGAGTCGGAGAATGGCACGCTCGCGTCCGAGGGACGTCGCTCCCACGGCGACCCGCGCGAGGCGTGAGGCCGCGGCGCCGGCGCGCTCGAGGAGCGCCTCGCGTTCTGCCTGGAATTCCCCCGGGCCGATCGACGGCATCATCGCCAGAGCATACGGAAGGACATCACCCTCGGTCGGCCCGAAGTGGGCCCTCGCGCGCGGGCGCGCCAATCCAGACATGACCGTCAGCGAAGTGTTCCGCCTTCCAGATCGGCGCGCGGGCCTTGGTCTCATCGATCGCGTAGGCCGCCGCCGCGAAGGCATCGCCCCGATGGGCCGAGCAGGCGACGATGGCGACGGAGGCCTCGCCCAGCGGGACCGATCCGGTTCGATGCACGATCGCCAGCCGCTCCACCCCGAATCGATGGTGGATCTCATCGGCGATTTCGGACAGGACGCGGAGGGCCAGGGGCTCGAGGGCCTCGTAGTCAAGGGATTCAACGGCGCGGCCGGCATGCCGTTCAGCTTCGCGTTCCTGGCCGGGGGCCGGTGTCCCGGGCGTGGCTCGAGTCACACCGAGGAACCCGACCACGGCCCCGTCGGCCGGCGTGGCGAGTCGATTCGTGAGGTCCGTCAGGATCGAGGGCGAAAGTGGCTCGGACCGCAGCTCGAGAATCCGATGAGATGGCTCGCCCGGGCGGCCTGCCTCGCTGCCACCGCTGACCGGCGGGATCATCGCCACCTCATCCCCATCGTCGAGCACCTCGTCGGCGCTCGCATAGACGCTGTTCCGCGCGAAGCGAACGGACGCGCGACCCGGAGCAAGCACGGGATGCCGTTCGACGAGCGCGTCCCAGGCGTCAGCGATCGTCGCCCCCGCCCGGAGCTCCAGACCCACCTCACGAGTCCCGGCCAGCTCGCGCTGGACGGCGAACAGGCGTACCCGGACCCGCACGGTCACGGCCTCCAGTGGGCCACGAGGAGGCCGTCGCCGACCGGCAGGATCGTCCCACGCAAGCGCCGGTCGCCGAGCACCCATTCGCAGAACGTCCGGAGCTCCGCGGTCCCGTCGCCGGCCGCGGCCGGCCGGAATCCGGAGGTCCGCCCGCCCCACAGGACATTGTCGGCCACGATCAGCGCCCCGGGCTCCAGGCGCGGCATCAGGGCCTCAAGGTAGCGGGTGTACTCGTGCTTCAGGGCGTCGATGAAGACCATGTCAAATGGTCCGGCGAGCGCCGGCTCTGCCGAGGCAAAGGCATCCAGGGCAGGTGCGTTCACGACCGTGATTCGATCGTCTGGAATGTCCGCCGATCGCCAATGCCCGCGCGCCTCGCTGGTCCTTTCGGTGTTGGGATCGATCGTCACGATCGTTCCATCGGCCGGCTGGGCGAGTGCCATCCACAGGGTCGAGTAACCGATGGCCGTTCCGACCTCGCAGATCCGCCGGCGATCCGAAGCAAGGACGGCGAGGACGCGGCCGGCATCACGATCCAGGATGGGGATCCGTGTCGGCGACGCGGCCGCCTCGATCGCCTCGAACGCGGCGTCAAGGGGCTGGGCAAGTGATTCAATCCAGATACCGTCTGCCTCGCCCGGGAACCATGAACCATCGGAACGCATGACGCCTCCCTAGACCAGCAGGCCGGCGCCGAAGTACAGCCCGGACGCAAGAATAGTGCCGGATGCGATCGTGCCGACGCTGATGTAGAGGAGCCCGGTTGCCGACTCCATGGAGCGGCTGCGGGCGGTCTGGATCGCCGCCCAGCAGACAACGAGTGGGAACACGATTCCTACGATGAGCCGAAGCCAGACGAACAGTGCCCACGAGCCCGTCAGCGCGCTGAAACCGGCGGTGCCGGACGGCCCGAGTCCGACTGCCGTGGCCCCGACGAAGAGGACCAGCTGGGCAGCCACGATCCCGGTCAGGAGGCGTGAGAACAGGATGAGCGGGCCTTCGCCCAGCTTCGGCGTCACGAGATACCAGTGGCCGAGGATCATCGCCGCGAGCACCCCGCCCGTCGCACCCGCCAGGAGGGTCAGTTGCACGAACAGGGCCAGCGCTCCGCCGGCCGACCCACCCCAGCTGATGGCTCCGGCCGCGAGCGCAACGAAGCCCGCGGCCAGACCGCCCAGTCCCAGGATCCGCGCGCGCCGGTCACGCCGTATCGAGACGACGAAGGCGAAGGTGAGCACGACGAGAGCCACGAGCGCGGTCCTGCGGATGTCATCCCATCCGATGTCGCCGACGAGCACGCCACCGCCACGCGGCAAGGTGTCGTCGGAGAGAACGGCCAGGATGGCCAGAAGCCCGGAGCAGAAGGCCGTGAATCCGAGGTAGCCACGAGTGGCATCCGTTCGAAGCCGACCGAGAACCACCGCCCCGAGCGACCCGATGGCGAGGCCCGCCAGCACCGTCCAGTTGATGTAGGCGAGGTTCTCGGCGATCCGTTCGGCGGGCATCGACCGAGTGTACGATGGGCGAGGAGGTACCCCATGCGCCGCGAAGGTGAGACGGCCATCACGTGGTTCGGTCACGCCTGCATCGAGATCGTGAGCCCCGGCGGGAAGGTCGTGCTGATCGACCCATGGTTCGCGAACCCGATGAGCCCGCGCGCTCCGGAGACTGTCGATCGATGCGATCTCATGCTCGTGACTCATGGCCACAGCGACCACCTCGGCAACGCCCTCCAGATTGCCTCACGAACGCGCCCGGCCTGGCCGGCTATTCACGAGCTGTCGCTCTGGCTGGCCCGGAACTACGCGGGCAAGGACGATGTGATCGGCATGAACAAGGGCGGAACCGTCGAGGCCGCCGGACTGCGCGTGTCGATGACCGGCGCCGATCATTCGGCCGGTGAGTGGAACGCGGGCGGGGAGACGACCTTGTACCTCGGCGAGCCGGCCGGCTTCGTTGTCGAGCTCGAAGACGGGACCCGGATCTACCATGCCGGCGACACGGCCCTGTTCGGGGACATGCGCCTGATCAAGGAACTTTGGCACCCGGATGTCGCATTGCTGCCGATCGGCGGTCACTTCACGATGGATCCTGAAGCGGCGGCGATCGCCGTCGAATATCTGGGCGTCGCCCACGTGATGCCGATCCACTACGGGACGTTCCCGATTCTGGCCGGTACGCCGGATCGCCTCCGTGCCGGCCTGAGGGCACGTGGCCTGGAGTCCGTTACCGTGCATGCGCCGCGCCCCGGAGAGACCGTCCGAATCTAAGCGGCGTCGCCAGATCTGAGTCCGGTCGCTCGACGCCGGGCAGATGCCCCCCGGACCCACCCGACCCACCGAGCCGGCCAAGGGTCCCGGTACCCGATGGGAACATTGGGTGGATGCGCACTGGCACCACGACCTGCGATACAGGTCCTGACGTTTTCGATCCGCCGGGGAATGCATGCAGCCCGATCCAC
>JANMPD010000175.1:0-2389 GCA_031369685.1 Chloroflexota bacterium
TTCTCGCATGGACGAGCTCGGGCACGACTTCTTCGTGTTCGTGAATGCCGAGTACGAGCGGGTGGCCATCCTCTATCGCCGGAACGACGGTGACCTCGGCCTGATCGAGCCGATGTACGGCGGTCGATCCGAGTCGGACGGCGGACGCGCCCGGAACAGGACGAGCTAGCGCCGGGGCACGGACCGCCGGTAGATCATCTCGGTGCGCTCGGCCAGCCTCAGGTCAACCAGCGCCCGGCGGATGGTCGCGACATCCGGGAACCACAGCGCGAGTCGCATGTTGAGATCTCGCTCGGGCACGAGCTCGTCCGGATCCGGCAGCACCTGGTCGAGCAGATACCGGTAGACCACGAGCTTCTTGCGGTCCCGTGCCGGGATCGACGAAAGTCGACCATCCCGGATGAAGGCCCGGAGCACGTGGGTTTCGAACGCCGGGTCATCGGGAGTCCACGCCGGAGTGATCTCGGCCGGTTCTCGATCCTGCGACATGGGCGGCATCGTACGATGTCCGCGTGCTCCCTCCTGCCTCCTCACTCGGCGACGCCGCGACCGAACCGGCCCGGTCCCGCCACGGAACGGAGCGGTGACGCCACCTCGACGCGGGATCCGGCCGGGGGCGCCGGCTGGTCGGCGTGGCCCGGACGATCGGGGCGGTCCGGCCGGGGGCGGCCGGGGCAGCCGACACATTGGGTCAGGGACACCGATCGTCCCCGATGAACTCCAGGTTGGCCGTCAGCCGGTGATCGCCGCGGGGGATGTTCCGGGGAGCCGGGATCCCGCCGCGCGAGGCCCGGGAACGCGAGGCCCGGGAGCCGGAGGCCCGGGAACGCGAGGCCCGGGAGCCGGAGGCGCGGGAGCCCGCCTTCGATCGGTCGCCACGACCGTCTTCGAGCGAGACGCCGTCGTCCTCGCCTTCCTGCTGGCCCTCGCGGCCCTGACACGCCTCCCCGGGCTGGCCGGGCGCGGCGACTTCGACGGGGATCAGGGCCACGACATGCTGACCCTGCTCCATCTCGTCCGGGACGGCCAGATTCCGCTCCTCGGGCCCCCGACCTCGATCGGCGAGTTCCACCACGGCGCGGCCTATTACTACCTCCTCGCGCCGTTTGCGTGGCTGTCCGGCGCCCATCCCATGGCCGTCCTCGACGGTATTGCCGCATTCGGCATCGCCGCCGTCGGCGTGACCTGGTGGCTGGCGCGAGCGATCGGTGGACGTGCCGCCGGAGCCATCGCCGGCCTGCTCCTCGCCGTTTCCCCGGCGGCGATCGAGGAATCGACGTTCATCTGGAACCCGAACCCGATCCCGTTCTTCGCAGTGCTGGCGCTCGCGGCCGCCTGGCACGCGAGAACGACGGGCCGGGCCAGGTGGTGGGCGCTGGCCGTGGCGAGCGCCGGCATGGTCGTCCAGCTCCACGTGCTCGGGATCGTGTTCCTGCCGCCCATCCTCGCGTTCAGCGTCGCGGCGGCCCGTCGAGCGTCTCGTGACGGCGATCCGGAGCGGCGACGTGCCGTCATCCGCGGGCTGGCCGTGGGCATCGGCCTGATCGCGCTCCTGTTCGTGCCACTCCTGGTCCACGAGCTGCAGACCGGGTTCCTCGAGACCCACCGGCTCGTCGCCTACTTCACCGCCGCCGGAGGCGACCCGGTCGGGGTGCTGGATCCGTTCGAACGGCTGATGTTCACCGGCCTCCGGATCGTAGGCTGGCCGCTCGTCGGCCTCGTGACCGGCGCGCCGATCGCGGCCGTCCTCACCGTGAGCATCGCCTTCGTGCTCGGGCTGTGGCTCATGGTCGGCGGGCGCGGCGACGAGCGGGTCGCCGCACGTTGGCTCGGCTTCACGGTCGCCTGGAGCGCGATCAGCCTGGCCGTCCTCGCGCCGTCATTGCAGACGGTCGTTGCCGGTTTGCCGAACGATCACTACCACGCGTTCCTCGACCCGGTCGTGATCATCCTGCTCGCGCTGGCGATGCGCGCCCTCGGTGCCGGAGCAGGACTGACGACCGGTGCGGACCGGGCTGCACGGACGCTCATGACCGCGACGCTCATCGGTCTCGTCCTGCTCGCCATCGGGCGCTGGCCGCCCCAGACCCAGGCGAACGGCGGATGGCCGAAGGCACGCGACGCCGGCGCGCGGATCGAGGCGGCCTTCCCCGGCGCGACGTTCGATGTTCGCGGGTTGCCGGTGTTCAAGTCGGCCGAGGGGATCGGGTTCCCGATCATCCTGGCCGGCGGCACGGCCGAGATCGCGACCGGCCTGGAATCGTCGGGCCGGCCGGTGGCGGCGGGCTCCGTGCTGGTGGTCGTGTGCGATCGCCTCTTCGAGCGGGTGATCGGCGATGCCTGTGGAGGCGCGGCCGAGGATCGCTTCCTCGGGCGGCTCGTGGTCAGC
>JANMPD010000211.1:0-1828 GCA_031369685.1 Chloroflexota bacterium
CGCAGCTCATGCAGTCAGGTACGTGACACAGGTCAAGGGATGGAAGCTCATGTTCGCCACGCCCCAACGGCTGTCGCGGGCCGACGCTACTGCGATACAAAAAAGCACGGCCCGATAACGGAGGGAAGATGACCGAGCCGCGAGATCTGTCGGTCCCGGTGCCGCTACAGCGGCGCACGTATCAGGCGGCCGAGCTGATGCGACAGCACCCGGGCGTGCTTCGCAACGAGAACAAGCAGGTGGTCTTCGCGATCGCGTGTCCGGCCGGCGCAATCCACTCCGGTGGGCTCGAGTACAGCCGGTGGCCGGAGATCCCGCTTCCGCTCCCCCGCGAGGTCGACCCGGCCAGCGCTGCCCGACTGGCCGTGGTTCGCGATGGCTTCTACGACTACCGCCCGGTCCTCGATCCGGGCGTCGGCGTCGAGTGGCACGTCAATTTCGCCGATCCCAATCTCTTCTACGCCTATGGCTCGGCACTCTTCGCCCAGGACGAGATCCAGGTCGCCGAGCATCCCGTCCTCGGATCGCTCCGCGAGGCGCTCGTCGCGGAGGGCCAACCGACGACGACCATCGCGAACGGTCGTCCGACGCCGGTGCTCGTCGTGCGCGCCGAGCGGCGCGTCCGGATCCAGACCACCCCGGGAGCAGATCGCGGCGGCCCGAGCTGGTTGTACGGCATGGGGTTTGCGAGGGCCACGGCCGACGCCGTTCGCGAGGCGACGACGGTTATCGATCCGCCAACGGTCTCCAACATCGTCGTGATCGTCGCCCCCTACGGCGGTCGTGGCCTTTACCAGCGGGAGCAGATCGGCCTCGCGATCGGCACGGCCTACGCTGGCTTCCGGGCCGCGGTTCTTGAGTCGCGGCGAACGGCCGGCCCAGATGCCCAGGTCGCCATCCACTCCGGGTTCTGGGGATGCGGGGCGTTCGGCGGCAACCGGATCATGATGACCCTTCTCCAGTTCCTTGCGGCTGACATGGCGGGCGTCGCTCGACTCGTGTTCCACGTCGGGGACCCGATCGGGCGGACCAGTGTGGAACGTGCGCTGGCCCTGGCACCCGATCTCGCTACCGCGACGAGCGCGACCGAGCTCATCGCGCGTGCTGAGGCGCTTGGCCTTGCCTGGGGCGTCAGCGACGGCAACTGAACGCGACCGAGCGCGACCTAACGTTCGGGAGCTGATCGGCTCAGAGCGCGGCCAATCGATCGCCAAAGACGGTGACCGCTCTCGACCGGAGGACGAAGGTGAACCGCTCGATTCCGGTCTCCCCGAGCAGGTGATCCCGGACCGTGCGCAATGCGACGTCAGCGGCGACATCGAGCGGAAACCCAAAGGTCCCAGCGCTGATGGCGGGCGAGCAGATGGTTCGGGCACCGAGCTCCTCGGCGACGGCGAGGACGCCCCGGTACGCATCGGCGAGCAGCTCGAGCTTGTCGTGACCCCCGAAGCCCCAGACGGGCCCGACAGCGTGGATCACCCACTGCGCCGGCAGGTTGAACGCACCCGTAGCCACGGCGCTGCCGGTAGGAATTCCAGCGGGATAGCGGCGCCGCATCTCTCCGGAAAGCTCGGGCCCTGCGGCCGCACGGAGTGCGCCATCCACGCCGCCGCCGTTGGCAAAAGCGCTGTTCGCGGCATTCACGATGGCGTCGGCCGCCACGTGCGTGATGTCTCCGCCCACGAGCATCAGCGTCGACTTACCAAACAGGCGCGACTCGGCAGGCTGATTGAGCACGCCCGGATTGTGGACGTAGCCGAGGCCGAATGTCGAGTGGCGGATGCCTGCCGCTGCGCTTCACGTGAACAGTGGGTCGAGCTGGCCGAAA
>JANMPD010000219.1:0-1832 GCA_031369685.1 Chloroflexota bacterium
GGGAAGCAGTCGGTTCCACTGGTCGCGCGACGGCAAGTCTTTCTACTCCTGCGGATCGTATGAGGAGAACCAGATATACCCGTGGAAAGGCAAGACGCTCTACAAGTTCTTCCGATGCAACCCGGCCGCCGACGAAAGTACGGAGATCTCGGAGAGTGAGTTTTTGAAGACAATCGAGAATGGCGAGAAATGACCAACCGCCTAACCCGCGGCTGCAGCGGACGCCTTCGGCGCCGCTGAGCCGCCAGCCGTTAGGCCGCACAGGCGATAGACGGCAGGCGATGTCGTTCATCTCGCGTCGCCTGCAACGACGTGGCCTTCTCCTCCTCGCCTTCGCGCTCGCGGGCAGTGCCTGCGATGGCCCAGGAACTCGCGAGCCAGAATCTCGTGCCGGCGGGACGGTTGCCTCACCGCTAGGGACCGCACCGGCAGACCTCGTCGTGAGGGGCGGCCCCATCCTGACCATGGACCCGCAACGTCCTCTGGCCCAAGCGGTCGCCATTAGGGACGGGCGGATCGTGCGTATCGGCAGTGTTGCGGACATTGCGCCACTGGCCGGGCCGAACACGGAGTTGATCGAGCTTGGGGGTCGAGTGGCTATCCCCGGATTCATCGACTGCCATACTCACCTCGGCCTCGACTCCTACCCGGCGCACCGCCGGTTCGCCTGGGATCCATCGAAGGCGGAGTTGATGGCGAACCTAAGGGCCGAGGTGGGGGTGGAGCCCGAGCTCCCCTTGATTTTCGGTGGCTGGTTCCCGGCTCACTACACGGGCAGCCGGCGCGACCTCGACGTCATCAGCACGCGGCGCCCCATCATCGTCATCGCGGCGGATATGCATGCCATCTGGCTGAACTCGGCTGCCGCGCACTGGTTGGGGTTGGAAAGCCCGAATGCGGAGCAGCCCGAAGTACTCCCGCGGCGAGCGAGGATGCAGCAGCCGGGAGTGCTGGCAGGCTTCCCATGGACTCGATGGGCACACCTCAGAGCGACGGACATGGCGGAGCAGGCCGCCCTCGAACAGGGCATTGCCGGTGCGCTTCGCAGCGTCGCCGCGACAGGCATCACGACCGTTCATAACATGTCCTTCACGACTCGGTCGGTTCGGATCCTTTCGGCCATGGCCGACCGGGGCGCGCTACCCGTGCGCGTCCGTGAGATGCCGTATGGGCTCGACGC
Organism: Chloroflexota bacterium; assembly: GCA_031369685.1. Classification (GTDB taxonomy): domain Bacteria; phylum Chloroflexota; class Limnocylindria; order Limnocylindrales; family CSP1-4; genus UBA5189. The sequence continues at coordinate 1,181 of JANMPD010000219.1, forward strand.
TCACATGGTCGAGGCGATGCGGGGCATGAAGTACTCGCATCCCGACTGGTTTCGGTTCTCGGCGGTCAAGTACCTGCTCGACGGTGCTCCCTTTTCGGGTAGCGGGGCGTACTCGGGCATCGCCCACCCGGGCACAGTGCGAATCGCGTTGGAAGAGCTTCGCCGGCGGCTGACGGATCACACGCTTCGGGGAGAGCAGGTCGCGCTGCACGCGGTCGGTCAGGTGTCTGTTCACGAGGCGCTCGAAGCCATCGAGGCGACGAGCGGCATTGGCTCGCTGCGCCCGAGAATTGAGCATGGGGACGTGATGGAGACTGCCGACGAAGAGCGCCTCGTGCGGCTGGGAGTTGTCCTCTCGATGCAGCCGTCGCACTTCCCGGCCTCGCTGCCGCGTGCGGATCTTGCGCTCACGCCGCCGGCACAGGCCTGGGGGTTCGCGCGACACGTGCGCCGGTCAGTTCCCGTCTGCCTGGGCTCGGACGGTCCGGTGCCACCGCTCGTCAACATCGCCCTCGCGATGCGCGGACCGACACCCACCGAGGCACTGACTCTGGACGAGGCGTTGGCCGCACACACCCGCTGGGCGGCATACGCGGCGCGCGAGGATAACAATGTCGGCGTGCTGTCCGAGGGCAAGCTGGGCGACGTCGTG
>JANMPD010000260.1:0-4389 GCA_031369685.1 Chloroflexota bacterium
ATGGATGACGGGCGCCTTCGCGGCTCTCCAAGCGGCGAGCAGTCGCGCAACGTTCGCCTCGGCATCAGGGTTGTTCCGCTCGCCCCAGAAGGGGTCATCGAATGCGCGCTGCACGTCAACCACGACCAGCGTCGGCTTCACAGACATGACGGAACCCTAGCACTTGGTCAAGCGCGTGCATACACGCAGAACACACCGTCGGGCTGCTCCGAGGTGGCGTAGTGCCGGTCGAGCATGAAGGCGCGCTCCGTTATTTTGCTGGCCGCCATCAGCGCCGCAAGCTTGGCCTTGAATCCGAGGGACTCGAAGCCTTCGAGCTTGACCGTGGCGCGAATGCTGCCCCTGGCTTCCGGATCCGAAACAGTTCGTCCAGGCACTCCGCGCCCACATGTCCGTGGGTGAACGTGCCGCAGCAGGAATTGCCCGCGTAACTCGCGCTCGGGATATCGAGCGGCTCGTTGAGATCGGCGGTGATGAAGCGCGATATTCGCCGACGCGCTGCGCTATCTGCTCATGGTGGCCTTCGAGCTGCCTCCTGAGCCGAGGTTTCGACTGTCACCTGAGCGATCGCGGGGACTCGTGCGGTCGGGCCGACGTGCGGTCCCGAACGACCGCTCGGAGGGGTTCGAGTCAAGTTAGTTAGTCACCCATGGCCAGGGCCACCACGAAGGATGAAAATGGCCGCCGCGGGTGGAACGAGGCCGAGCCGCACTGGTGCCGCGAGCCCGAGAGTTAGTCTGGTCCCCGGCGACCTGAGGCACCACGGATTGTCGCTCGCGCAGCCCGGGACGCACACAGGCTAGAGTCGTACCGATTCCAAGTCGCCGCGCCCGCCGCAGTCTCAACGCGGAGGTGGATCTTGGACGTCGTCAACGAACGCTGTGCCGGGCTCGACATCCACCGCGACACGGTCGTCTCCAGCGTCATCATCCCAGAGGCGCTTCCCGTCCTATCGCGACCTCGCGTCGTGGGCCCGGATCTGCCCCGGCACCGACGAGAGCGCCGGCAAGCGCTAGAGCGGGCACGTACCTCGCCGCCCAGTACCGCCGGATCCATTGATGCGACGCTCGCGGACGTGGATGACAGGATCCGGAACCGCACACGGTCCAACCGGCTTGTAAGGCTCTATCAAGATGGCTAGAATAGCCCGATGAAGACTGCAACGATCACCCAGGCCAAGAACGGCCTCAGCGCGCTTCTGGATCGCGTTCGCGCCGGCGAGAGCGTCATCATCACGGATCGAGGGCGTCCGGTGGCGCGCCTTGAGCCGGCGACGTCGACCGACAGTCGCGATGGTCGCCTCGCACGTCTCGAGCGCGCAGGGATGCTGAGAATTGGCACCTCCGCCCCGCCGGTGGCGGCGATCCGCCGGCCGGCGCCTCGACTGAAGGACGGCGCCAGCGCGGTCCGGGCACTGCTGGACGAGCGAGTCGACGGTCGATGAGGTTCTGGGACAGCTCCGCGATCGTCCCGTTGCTGGTCGCCGAGTCGTCGACGCAAGCGTTGGTGACGGCGTTCGTCCGAGATCCCGAGCTTGTCGTCTGGTGGGCGACGGAGGTCGAATGCGTCTCGGCACTGGCGCGCCTCGAGCGTGAGGCCTCCATCGATGCCCCGGCGATGGGGGAGGCCTTGGCGCGACTGGACGCCCTGGCCCTGGCCTGGCATGAAGTCCAGCCGGCCGCACGAACTCGACAGGTCGCCGTCCGCCTGCTTCGGACACACGGCCTTCGGGCTGGCGACGCCCTCCAGCTCGCCGCCGCAATCGCGGCCGCCGAGGATTCGCCGGGATTGTTGCCCCTCGTGACGCTGGACGCGCGCCTTGCCACGGCGGCAGAGCGCGAGGGATTCCCGGTCCTGACGGCCTAGCTGTCATTCCCTCGTGCGCTGCGATCAGGGACCGCGTGATGGTGACTGCCCCGTCTCACGCGTGATACAGTGCGGACCATGGCAGACGTGACGATCAGGGAATTGCGCAATCACGGCGGCGCGGTCGTGGATCGGGTTGCGGCTGGCGAGCGCCTGACGGTGACCCGGGATGGACGACCGGTGGCGGAACTTCGACCGTATCGGTCGACACCCCTGTCGGCCGCCGTCCTCTTGCGTCGATGGCGTCGCCTGCCGATCCTGGACGCCGGGCTGCTTCGCGCCGAGCTCGACGCCCTCATCGATCCGCGCCCGTGACCGCGCGTCCCACCGGTATGCTCGACACGAGCACGGTCATCCTGCTGCCTCGCCTGCGTGATCCCGACGCATTGCCCGACGCCCCGCTCATCTCGGCGATCACCCTCGCGGAGCTGTCGGTCGGTCCGCTCGTCGCCACGACCGGCACCGAGCGCGCCGCCCGACTTGCCCACCTCCAACAGGCCGAGGCCGACTTCGAGCCGCTGCCGTTCGATGCCGATGCCGCCCGTGCCTTCGGACAGGTCGCCGCGTCGCTCCGGCGGGCCGGACGCAAGACGTCGGCCCGTGCCTACGACGCGATGATCGCCGCGATCGCGATCGCCAACGACCTGCCCCTGTACACCTGCAACCCGGGCGACTTCGCCGGCATCGACGGCCTCGAGATCGTGGCGGTCGCACACCCGGACCAGCGGTCAACGGCTCGGTAGGTCCGCCTGGTCTCGTCCCCGCCCGCCTCGTGCGCTGCAGGCTCTTCGATCCGGCGATGCGCCGTGGCCGATTGCAAGGAATGGCCACGATGGCGCGTAAGTTGTGGTGATGGAAGCGACTCTCAGGGACAGCGCGATCGACCGGGCCTATCGGGACCATGCACCCGAGGTCTATCGGGTCGCGTATGGCGTCCTCCGTGACGCGGACGAGGCGCTTGACGTTACCCAGGACGCGTTCGCTCGTGCCTGGGAACGATGGGATCAGTACGACAGCCAGCGGCCGCTCCGAGCCTGGCTCCACGGGATCGTCGTCAACCTGGCCCTGGACCGGCTCCGCCGCCGTCGAGTGCGTCGGCTCGCGATCCCGGCCATCGGGGAATCGTTCCAGCGTGGGCCGGCAGCGGGAAGGAGCCTGGATCCGGCCGACACCGTGGCCCGCCGGCAGGTCGTGGAGGAGGCCCTGGCCATGCTGCCGGGACGAACGCGGGCGATCCTCGTACTCCGCCACTACTACGGCTACGACTATGCCCAGATCGGTGGGTTCGTCGGCATGAACGGCGGGACCGTTGGGTCCACCCTGTCGCGCGCGCATGCCGAACTGCGCCAACGCCTCGCTGGCGAGGACGCGGGGGGTCGCGTTCTCGACGGGGGTCGCGTCCTCGACGGGAGCCACGTCCCCATTACCGGATCCGGAGAGCCGCAGGCCGGTCCCTCCGCGACGCTCCAGCCGTCCACCACTACCCGACCTGAGCCACCCGAGGTGCCGCGATGACATCGAACGACGACCCACGCCCGCTCCGATCGTCGGCGCAGGCGCCGTCACCATCACCGATTGACGATGTCGAGGTCCAGAAGATCGTTCGGTCCGTTGCCGAGGGCTGGAGCATGCCGCCGGTCCGCCTGGACCAGCCGACCTGGCGCGACCGCGTCCGAACGCCTCGGGCCCGCCGGCTGGCCGGCCTGCGCGTTGGCATGGGCCGAATCGGGCGAGCCGCGGTTGCTGCCGTGACCCTGTCCGTGGGCGCTGCGCTCCTCGGCGTGCTGCTGACGCGCCCATTGAGCCCGTCCGCCCGGGAATCCCAGGCACCAACGGGCAACGGCCCGACCGCATCGCCCCGGCCCGTGCCGAGTCAACTGCCCAAGCTGCTCGTCAACGGCGAGGTCCCCACGCCATCGCAGCTGATCGTCGGCATCGATTCCGCATTTGCCCTCGTTGACCTCGGGACCGGGACCATCAGCCCGACCATCGCCTCCGGCCAGTACGGGACGGTCATGCGGCGGAGCCTCGACGGTGCCCTCTATTGCCTGTGCTTCGGTGGTGACAGCTACGCGAGCGGCTCGTTCACCCACATGAGCGTCACGTGGAACCGCTATGACGCCGGCGGTGCGGTCATCGAATCCGTCGCCATCGGGGACTACACCGGTGGGGCCGACCCTCGCGATGTCGGGAACCCGGAGCAACCGCAGCACGTGGCGCTCCGGGTGACCTATGGGACCGATCCGTCCGTGGCGTTCGTGGGCTGGAGCCTCCATGCCCATCCCGTCTGGAAGAGCGGCGTCGTAATCGTCAATGTGTCGACTGGCGCCGTCATCGAGCGCGTCGACCTGCCCGACCGAGCGGACGGGACCGACCCGATCCGGGTCGGGGTGGACGCGCCCAGGGTTGTCGGTGCGCTCGGGTCCGGCCATGTCGCCATCGCACGACCGTGGTACCAGTGGTCGCCCCCGACCGGTTTGAATCCGGCGTTCCGAACGGGCGCGGACACCTTCGAAGCCACCG
>JANMPD010000331.1:0-16646 GCA_031369685.1 Chloroflexota bacterium
CTATCCGAGCCACCTCGCGCAGGGCGCCGCGATCCGGGCGTACCTGCGCTGGTATAACCGGAACGCACGTCCCGCCAAGGCCTGGCGCCTCAACGCCGAGGTCCATCATTCGCTCCCCGACGTTGCGGCATGAGGCACTAGTTCCCTACGACGAGGAGGACGCGGAGGGTGCGGCCGGTTCGGTCAGTTTGGTCGGTGCTCGCATTGCGGCGACGATCACGATGACGATGCCCAGGCCGATCAGGACGTCTCCGATGCTGAACACGTTCGCGAGTGGAACGCCCGCCGGGAGCGCGAAGATGTCCGTAAGCGGCCGGAAGGCCGGATCCGCGAGCACGACGCTGTTGGTGTGGTCGCCGGGTCCAGCGAAACCCGCCAGTTCGAGCGCCTCCTGGCTGGCCGGCATGAAGCCGCCGTTTGCGGCGATCGCGATCAGGTTGCCCAGCGCGCCGGCGGCCACGACCGGCATGCCCGTGAGCCGCCAGTTCCGGGCGACTGCGGCGAACACGGCGACGGTGGAGGCGACGTAGATCGGCGGCCCGAGATCGCCGGCAAGCGAGTCCCCAAACCCCGTGAACAGGACCAGTTGGACGAGCAACCCCCCGATGGCGAGGAGGCCCCAGCGGAACCCGAGCACAAGCAGCCCGTCGAGGCCGCCGCGGGCGACGAATCCAAGGATCAGCCCGATGGGAATCGCCCACAGCATGAACACGAAATCAGGCGCCTCGGGCGGCGAGGATCTCCTCGAGCTGGCGGACGTGATCCTCGACATGCGAGATGGCGAATCGATCCAGGATGTCCACCACCGTCATGACGCCCATCCGCGGATGCAGACCTTCGCGAGCCAGGTCAGCTGCATCGAATTCCCGCAGCCGGGCCGAGAGGCGGGCGCCATTCGCCGCGACCCGCGCGAAGAGCTCGCGGAGCGGGAGGGTCCGGTCGCGACCGATGATCCCGATCCGGACCGTGTCCGTCGCGACGCGCCCGAACGGGACCGGCGCGGACCCGGGGCCCTCGAGAATCCGCTCGATCTCGCCGAGCCAGAACGGGAGCATTTCCTCGAGGTGGGCGAGGACTTCGGGCGGCGCCCAGCGCGCTTCGTCCTCGGTTCCATAAAGTTCGGCGAGCTCCCACGGCGCCGCCGCAAGGACGCGGGATCGAAGGGCGATGAGGCTGCCGATCGCGGCATCGAGCCGGTCGGCCTGGTCAGCAGGTGTCGTCATCGCGTCAGTGTCGCACGCTCGCGGGCCGACGCAAACACGTGGGTCTACCATGGGTGGCCACTGATCCTCCAGGGGTCCATCGGAGGAAACCGGAACCATGACCGAGACCATCAACCGCGGCGTCGCGAACCAGGCCGGCGCCATCGTCAACAAGGACGCCTACGCCGAGGCGAAGGACTTCCTGCCCCTCAATGGGCTCGACCATGTCGAGTTCTGGGTCGGCAACGCCCGCCAGGCCTCGGCCTACTTCCGAGCCCTGTGGGGGTTCACCCCGATCGCCTTCTCCGGGCTGGAGACCGGCGTCCGAGACAGGGCGAGCTACGTCATGCGCCAGAACGACATCACGATCGTGCTGACCGCTCCATTGACGCCGGACGGAGAGATCGCCGAGCACGTCCACCGTCACGGCGACGGCGTCCGGGACATCGCCTTTGCCGTCGACGACGCTACTGCGTCCTGGCGCGAGACCACGAAGCGCGGTGCCCGCTCGGCGATCGAGCCCATCGAACTCGATGGTGGCGACGACGGGACTCTGCGGCGAAGCGCTGTCCATGCCTACGGCGAGGTCCGCCACTCGTTCATCGACCGACGGGACTACCACGGCGTCTTCGCGCCGGGCTACCGCAAGATCAAGAAGCCGGCCCGCGCGGCCGAAGACCTGTCGCTTCTCGAGATCGACCATTGCGTCGGCAATGTCGCGCTCGGCGACATGAACAAATTCGTCGATTACTACCGCGACGTTTTCGGGTTCGCCCAGCTGATCCACTACGACAACAAGGTGATCCACACCGCTTACTCGGCCCTGATGTCCAAGGTCATGACCAACGGCAATGGACGCGTGAAGTTCCCGATCAACGAGCCAGCCGCGGGCAAGAAGAAGAGCCAGATCCAGGAGTTCCTCGACTGGTACCTCGATGCCGGGACGCAGCACGTTGCACTCCGGACCGATGACATCGTTACCACCGTCCGGCAGCTCCGCGCGAACGGCATCGAGTTCCTGGGCATGCCCCACGCCTACTACGAGACGCTGGCCGACCGGGTCGGCGATGTCGGGGTGCCGATGGACGTCCTCGAGGAGCTCGGGATCGAGGCTGACCGTGACGAGGAGGGCTACCTCCTCCAGATCTTCACCCGCCCGATCCAGGACCGCCCGACGTTCTTCTTCGAGATCATCGAGCGGCACGGATCCCGCGGCTTCGGTGTCGGCAACTTCAAGGCCCTTTTCGAGGCCATCGAAATCGAACAGGCGCGCCGCGGGAACCTTTAAGGACTGGACCTGCCGGCGGGAGCCTCGAAGAAGCCCCCGCACGCGGACCGGCGTCAGCCGCCGGGACTGAACGTGAACGAGTCGATGATCGGCTGAACGGTTTGCTGGTCTCGAGCGTGCGCTGCTGGGCTCGGAGCGCTCTCGAGGTGGACGATCACTGTCTCGCCGGCCACGTCGAGGATGGTGAACGTAGTGTACTGGTCGTCGATCCAAAAGGTGCGATCCGGTGTTGGGCCGTTGTCGGTGATCAGGAACACGGCCGGCGCGATGCTCCGCGGACAGTTCAGGGTCCAGGTCGCGGCGACATGGAACGTGACCCGCATGCCCGAGTACCCGCCGACGGTCGCGGGTTCGGGCGCAGACGCCACGAGACCGGGATGCGTCGTCAGGAAGGTGACCCAGTCCGCGACGGTGTTCCCGACCCCGATCTTGCGCTGGGCCGTACATCCGGCCACCTGCTCGGGGATTGCGACCTGGCTGACGATCTGGAGCGAGAGGGTGTTACCCGGCGCGTGGAACGTATACGCGCGCGTCCGGTCCAGCGGATTCGACCAGCCAGCCGGGATCACGAAACTGAGTGCCGGCTGGAAGTTGGTCGTCGAGTTGGCGCCGGCCTTCAGGGGTCCGGCACATCCCGGGATTCCCCCGTCGCAGGCGATGGCGGTCGAGGTCGGGGCCGGAGTGATGGTCGGGCTGGGGGTCGGCGCGGTTGTCGGGCTCGGGCTCGGGCTCGGCCCACCGATGCCGCCGGACGGACCGGGCAGCAGATTCCAGCCGACGATGGCGACGACGAGGATGGCTGCAGCCGCAGCCGCGAACTTGAGAAGCGAGTTCATCGAAAGCCTCCTGAAGGGAGGCCATGAGCGTCGCTGACGCTGGACGCCGATCCGATCGGCGACGACCTCGACGACGCGGTCAGGCATCGTCGAGGGTCCGTCGTCCATCCAGACCTGGAGCAGTCGGTCGATGTCGGAGCGCTGGTTCATGCCGAGGTTCCTCCGACAGCGGCCGAGCGAGCGTCCGCATCGAGGGCGGCGCGCATGGCGCGGTGGGCGTGATGAAGGCGGGAACGAACCGTTCCCGCGGGCAAACCGAGGATCGCGGCGATCTCTGAGGGCTCGTAGCCCACGAAATGGCGGAGCACCAGAATCGCCCGTTCGTCGGCAGCGAGTCGCCGAAAGCCACGGTCGAGCTGGTCGCGATCAGCCAGAGTCAGAAGATCGTCGGTGGCGGCCGGATGGTCGAACGAAAGCACGTGGAGGTTCGAGACCCTTCGGCGCTCTCGCCCGACGTCGGCAATACAGACATTCGTGAGGAGTCGGTGAACCCAGGCGTCGAAGCGGTCCGGATCGCGGAGGTCCCGCAGATCACGCCAGGCGATCACCAGCGCGTCCTGCAGGGCATCCTCGGCCCGATCGACATCCCGGAGGATCCGGTACGCGATCGCGAAGAGGCGATCACCGCGCGAGCGAACCAGGTCGACGAATGCCGCCTGATCACCGTGCTGTGCCGATTCGACGAGGTCGCGATCCACCGGCTACTCCCGGCTTGGACGTCCATCGGGGACGCCGTCCACCTGTATTGGTGGATCCTGACGCAGCGGCGTTGGAAAATCGAACCCGCGATTCTTGACGAGAGTTCGGGATCGGGGCTCATCGGGACGAAGGGGCCCACTTCCCCCAGATGTTCACCCGCCCCATCGCGGACCGCCCGGCGTTCTGCTTCGAGATGATCGAGCGGCACGATCACTCGGCTTCGGCGTCGGCAACGCCAATTCCCCCCCCGAGGCCAGCGAGATCAAACAGGCGCGGCGCGGGAACCTCCAGGCAATGTCGCGGTTCGCCCTCTGATTTGACCGAGACCGGCCCAGATGGTCGGCCTCGGTCAGGTTCCGAGATTCAGTCCCCGAAGTGGTACGTGCCCTGCCAAACGAACGTGTTCCAGTCGGCAGTGCTGACGGTCAGCCTGGCGTGGAAGCCGGCGAGGGTACCGGTCCCGCGCGCAAAGGTGCAGGTCCCGGTCGCAGTTACGAAGCTGAGCGTGCAATGACCCGTCGCGGTCCCTGTCTCGCCGGGCGTGACCAGGACGACCTCACTGCTCAAGCGGCTCACCGGCCAGGGTCCGTAATAGAAACCCTCCGTGCCGACGGGCAGCGGACTTCCGGGTAGCGACGTCTGAACGGTGCAGTGATCTGGAGCGTCGCAGGTCTTGGTCAGGTCGATTGACCCGAGGGGCGACGACGCCGCTGCGACGGGTGCCGCGACGACCATCACCGCCAACATCAGGGCAACGGCCAGGAGTCTCCGAAGGAAGGACGACTGGTCTCGGAATCGGGCTTCGAGACGTTCATCAGTGAACACGTTTCCACTCTCCGTGGGTCCGACGGCTTGGGAGCCCCGGAGGCTCACGACGGGCCGTTAGCAGACAGACGGAGTCCGCGGTCAAAACGTACAGGCATTCAGCGCATGAAGTTCAGTTGGTGGCCCTGGCGGGATCGAGCCGCATTGTCTGGAGTAACGCCTTGAAGTACGCGAGATCGACGTTTCCGTCGAATCCGATCTGGTAGGCCCGCCCACCGGCAAACACGAGGGCGTCGAACCCGACGTCCCGCTGGGCGATCTTCGAGTCGACCGGCACAGGGCAGTCGACCATGTCCAGATAGCCTGACATGCCATCGATGTCCAAGCGTGGCCACGTCGTGTAGTCGCCCCCGCATGATGGGTTGCCGGTGTATGGCCGGAGGAATGCCGCGAGCCACTGCGTTTCGGTCTGGCCGTCGCTGAGCGGCTGTGAGGCAACCATCAGGCGTGCTTCCCCTTCCCGGACGATCGTATCGAGCGCCGGATGCCCGTACGGAAGGAACGCGTTCGCAGGCCATCCGCCCGACGCCCTCGTGACGGTCCATCCGTCGGGATACTGGACCGAGAATCCATTCCGGGCCGAAACCAAGGTCTGAGAGAGCACGGGCACGACGATCACGGGCGGGAGCGGAGAAGCGCCTCCGTTCGTGCTCGAGCCCGGACTGGGGGAGACGGTCGATGCGGGCGAACCCTTCCCGCCGATACCGGGCCAGTGGCCGAGCTGGACGATCCCGATCGACGCGAAACCGATGGCAACGACGAGCGCGGCCGCGACATAGGCCCATCGCGGCTGCGCACGTTCCCAGCGCGCGGAACTACCGGCACGAACCCGCTGCGTGCGGACGGCCATGGTTCGTTCACCGCCCAGCATCGGATCTGGCGCGTGAACCCGCCGCGGTCGATAGCCGGCCTCGTCGGGAGGTCCGTCGCGCAGCGATTGATCGAGCGGGTCAATGAGGTTTGTCACCGCAGATCTTCCTTGTTCGGATAGCGCTTCCGCAGCGATGCCGTCGCCGCGCTCGCGTCGTTGCGGGCGCCGTTGGACGTGATTCCCATCACGTTCGATATCTGCTCGTAGGACAGGTCGGCCCGATAGCGGAGATACAGGACGGCTCGCTGCCGTGGCGGCAGCCGGTCGACCGCCGCCCATACTGCGACTCGGTCCGTTGGATCGAGATCATCGGCAAGACCAAGGCCCCCCAACTTGTCGACGAGCGATCGCCCGACGCGCACAAGTCGGTGGTGATCCATGGCCAACCGGTAGGTGACGCGAAACACCCAGGCGTCGGCGTCCAGGATGGCGGCTCCACGTGACAATTCGGCCCACAGCCTGAGAAATGCCTCCTGAACGGCATCGTTGGCCTCATCCTCGTCGAGACCGAGCCGACGGCACAGGCCAAACAACTCCCGGCCCCGACGGTCGTGGACATCGGCGACGCCGGATGCGTCGAGCGGAGCACGGGCGTCGAGCGGAGCATGCGAAGCGTCAGCGCCCTGCCCGTCGATCGAGTCGGCACGAGCGGCCTGGCGCGTCGCCCCGCTCATCGCAAGGAGCAATCTCGCGAATGGCGCGGCGAAGATGATCGCCCAAAGGCGAGACGGCGCCAGTGGCGCGAAGACGGTGATCGTCAGAGCGGTCGCTGTGTGATCCGGGAGCGGGGAACCAGGGTCACGTCTTCGGTCGAGGTGTCGGGCATCGTGGCGACATCGGCGAAGTAGTACGTCCCATCCAGATGGAAGAGTCCCGAACTGTCGACGGTGACGTCGAAGATCGCGGTGAACCCGGCGAGCGTTCCAGTGCCCTTCCAGAAACTGCAGAGCCCGCTCGATGTCTTGCCATTGAACACGCAGTATCCAGTCGCCTTTCCGTTCGAACCAGCGTCGGCAATGACATTGCTGCTCAGGAAGTAGGCGTTATCGAGGACCGGACCCAGGTACACGATTCTCGAACCGGGCGGCAGCGCTTCGAGGTCCGAAACAGTGATCGTGCAGAAGCTCGACGGCGCGCCGTTGAAGAGGCCGCAATCCTTGACCAGATGGACGACGGTCGGCGTTGAGTTCGCCGCGACAACCGCTGGCACCCCGAAGGTCGCGATCACGGTCGCTGCAAGGACGAGGAAGACTCGACGGGAACGCATGGCTGATCTCCGCGTACAAGACCCTGGCATGGCATAGACGCTCGACCCGCGCAAAACGTACAACCGGGATTCGGAGCTGAGCACGAATCCTGGTCTGGACGAGCCGCCGGTCTTCTCAGCGGGGTGTCATCGGGGCGCGAGTCGAGGAAAGCCACCCCTTGACAGTCGCCAGCATGGCCATATATTGGCTCGTATCACCTGTCAATCAAATGGAGCCCGACGTCCCGCCATGGCCCCCCGCCGCTACCGCCTGACGACTCGAGCCGCGAGCGCGGCCGCGACGCGCGAGCGCATCGTTCGGGCAGCCGCGGCTGAGTATCGCGAGAGTGGGGTCGCCACCTCGTCAATCCGGGCGATTGCTGCACGGGCGGAGGTCTCCCGAGGCACGATCCTCCACCACTTCGGCGACGCTGGCGGACTCTTGGGTGCCGTCCTCGAGGATGTCGTCATCTCGCTTCATGTCCCCGATGCTCGACTGCTCGAAGGAGCACGTGACGCAGATGAGCGCGCGCGCCGGTTCGTGGACGCCATGCTCCGGTTCTATGACCGGACGAGCGACTGGTGGACCGTCTATGGGTCAGAGATCGACCACCCGGTCGTGCAGGCGCGGGAGGTCGCGTTCTGGGAGCTGATTGCCGGGTTTCGCGCAGCGGCATTCGGCCCGGCGGCGGACGACCGGATCGTGACCGCGGTGATCGATGCCCTCACCCATCCGTCAACGCTCGGGACACTGCGAACCGGTGGCCTGAGCCTCGAGGAGACGATCGCGGTGACCGGCGCCCTGGTCGTCGACCTGCTCCGCCGCCATGGACTGGCAGGGCCGTGAGTGGACGGGTCCGGCTGTCACTGATCGACTGACATTTGAGGGAGGACTTCCAATGCTCAACCGGGTCCATGCCGCCGTCGCGGCGCTGTTCGTGGCCATGATCGTGATCCAGGTCTTCCTGGCCGGGGCCGCCCTGTCGAACCTCGGCGGCTCCGGGGACTTCGGCGCGCACGTCGAATTCGGGTATACGTGGGTGGGGATCGCCGCCCTGCTGGTGGTCGTCACGGCACTCGTCGCTCGGCGGCCGCGTCGCGACGTCGGGATCACCGTCGGGATCCTGATTCTGTACATCATCCAGACGCTGTTGCCCTCCGCGAAGACCTCGTTGCCGTTCGTCGCGGCCCTCCATCCGGTCAATGCGATGCTGTTGTTCGGCCTCTCGTCGTGGTACGCGTGGCGCACGTGGCGGCTGGCGCGCTGATCGGGACGTTGGCGGGGAAGGAAGTTGAGAGGGACTGACATGGATCTCTACGGATGGGTGGTCTTCGGGCACGTGGTTGCCGTGATCCTTGGATTGGGAGCCCACGGCGCCTCGGCATTCGCGATGTTCCGGGTCCGCCGCGAGACAGATCGATCCCGGATGGCTGCGATCATGGAGGTGTCGTCGAGCTCGTTGATTGTGGCGAGCATCGGGTTGCTGATCGCGATCGTGCTCGGCATCATCGCGGCCGTGATGGGCGGCCACTTCTCGAGATTCTGGCCGTGGGCAGCGATCATCGTCCTGGTCATCGTGATCGGTTCGATGACGCCCCTCGCCGGGATCCCCATGAACAACCTGCGACGCGCCCTGGGGATGACGGTCCAGGGCGACAAGAAGGGTGATCCCCCGCGCGTGGCCGGGACCGACGAGGAAGTCGCGACTGCCCTTGCCCGGATCCGCCCGGAACTGCCCGCAGGGATCGGTGTCGTCGGCATCGGGATCCTGACCTGGCTGATGGAGGCCAAGCCCTTCTGAGATTGGGTACGCCCAGGGGATCGGATCGCAGGGCGGCCCGTCCGGGTCGCGTCCTCCTAGGTCAGGTCGACCACCGCGAAGAGCTGGCGAGCCCCGGTGATGCCCTTGAGTTCGTGCAGCCCGGCGTCACGGAACTCGAGCCCCGAGCCGGCCAGTAGATCCGCAGTCGTCGATGAAACGAAGACCTGCTGTGACCCGGCCGCCCCCATGACCCGTGCCGCCATGTTGACCGCGAGTCCCCGGACGTCGATGCCGGCAAGCTCGATCTCGCCGGTATGGATCCCGGCACGGATGGACAGGCCCAACTCATCCGATGCCCGGGTTAGGGCAAGGGCAGCGCGAACGGCTCGCTCCGAACCATCGAACAGGGCAAGGATGCCGTCTCCCGTGTTCTTGACGACGCGGCCCCGGAAGCGGTCCACCTCCATGACCGAGCGCTCGTTGTGCCGCGCAAGCAGGGTCTGCCATGCACCGGAACCGAGGCGCTCGGCGGTCGCGGTCGAGTCAACGATGTCGGTGAACAGGATCGCTCCGAGGATCCGCTGGCTGCCCTCGTCGACCCGGGCGAAGGTGCGCATGCCGGCGACGTCGTAGGACACCCACGGCTCATCGCCGATGACCCACGAATCGTGGCCGGGCGGGATGTCGAGGACCGAGTTCGGTGGGATCTCGAGCGTCGTCCCGTCGTCCATCCGGACGCCGACCCGACCAGACACGCTGACCCCGACATGGTGGTACTGGCAGGACGCTGTTCCGGCGATCGGCTTGACATCGACCGACCAGCGCCAGCCCGGTTCGAAGACGGTCCGGCCGATGACGATATCATCGAGCTGGAAGACCTCGATCTTTCCGTTTGGGATGCGACGGACTTCGTCCGGGTTGTCGAACGACTTGGCCTGGAGCCTCGCCATGATCGGGACGCCTCGATAGCGGTTGACGCGACGATGGCAGCCGGAGCGGAATGACGCAAGGCTCAAGTCCGGGTGTCCGTCCCTGCTCGGCCTCCGTCTCTTGCCGGGTCGCCGTCCCTTATAGACTCCAGGGATGCGCATCGCCCATGCCCGCGATCGACACGCCCCAGCCGGTACGCCCTGGCGGCTCGTGGCGGCTCTTGGCCCCGGCGCCTCCACAGCTCCGGTGCCGTCAAACTGGCTTGACCTGGAGATCGCGCGGCGGCGGCTCGTGGCACGGGACCCGAGTCGTGAACACAACGCCGTGCTGTTTCGGCAGCCGATCACGAGCCTGGACGACCATCTCGCTCGTGGCCTCCGGGTCGAGGCGCTGGCAGAACTCGTCGATGACGCGGAATCGACCAACGGGGCGGCATCCGACGACGACGTGGTGCTGGCAGCCGGTGACCTGCGGTTCGGGCCGCCGATCCTGCGGCCACCCGCGTTCCGCGACTTCTACGCGTTTGAACAGCATGTGGCGACGATGTGGAAGCGCCGCGGCGGAGAGATCCCCGAGAACTGGTTCCGACTCCCGGTCTTCTACTTCTCGAACACATCGGAAATCCGCGGGCCGGGTGATCCGGTCTGGGCGCCGCGCGATTCGGTCGAGCTCGACCTCGAACTTGAGGTCGGTGCGCTCGTTGATACCCCAGCCTTCAACCTGCGCGAGGAACGGGCCGAGGAGGCGATCGGCGGCTACTTCGTCCTCAACGACTGGTCGGCGCGAGACCTGCAGCGGGATGAGATGCCGGTCCGGATGGGCCCGGCCAAGGGCAAGGACTTCACCACTTCGATCGGGCCGTGGCTCGTGACGCCCGATGAGCTGGTCGACCGGCGCGCTCCAGGCGCCGCTGGGCCTGACCTGGCCATGACCGCCCACGTGACCGCGTCGGACGGCACCGTCACCCAGATCTCCGCCGGTCGATGGTCGAGCGCTCGCTACTCGTTCGGCCAGATGCTCGCACGGGCCTCGGCCGACGTGCATGTTCGACCTGGCGAATTTCTCGGGTCCGGGACCGTCGGCACCGGCTGCCTGCTCGAGGTCAAGGACTCGACGCTCGGTCGCTGGCTCGAGCCGGGTGATTCCGTAACGCTGTCCATCGAGCGACTCGGCTCGCTGACGTCGACCATCGTGGATCGGCCCGCGTGACGGGGGCTCCGTTCGTTCCGGAGGGCCTCGACACTCCGGCGCTGGTTGTTGATCTCGACATCGTCGATGCCAACAATCGCCGTCTGGTCGAGCACCTCACGGCGCGCGGCGTGGCACTCCGGCCCCATTTCAAGACCCACAAGAGCGTGGCGATTGCCCGAATGCAACTCGAGGCCGGAGCGCGGGGCATCACGGTCGGAACGCTTGGCGAGGCTGAAGTTTTCGCTGCCGCCAGGATCGGAGACCTGTTCCTTGCCTATCCCCTCTGGGCGGTCGGCCCAAAGGCCGCTCGCCTGCGCGCGCTGCATGGCCGGAGCCCCATCTCGATCGGGATTGATTCCGTCGCCGGGGCCGAGCGGCTCGCGGCGGCGGTCAGCGGAGTCGGCCCGGCCCTTCGGGTGCTCATCGAGATCGATTCCGGTGGTCGTCGAACGGGGGTGGATTCGCCCGAAACGGCGCGACGCGTGGCCGAGGGAGCGAGGGCTCTCGGGCTCGAGGTCGTCGGCGTGTTCACGCACGGTGGGCACGGCTACGCGGGTGCGGATGCGCGGGTACAGGCCGCCGAGGACGAGGTCCGATCGCTCGGCGAGGCCGCGGTCGCGCTTCGCGACGCTGGATTCGGCTGCGAGATCGTCAGTGCCGGTTCGACGCCCACGATGTGGGACGCCGCGGCCGGCGAGGTCAACGAGGTTCGGGCCGGTACCTACGTGCTCGGCGACCGCCAGCAGGCGACGCTCGGAGCGATCGGGTTCGGCGATGTCGCACTGCATGTCGCCTCGACCGTGGTCAGCACGGCCGTGCCCGGGCAGGTCGTGATCGACGCCGGCGCCAAGACGCTCACGAAAGATCGCGCGGCCTACCTCACCGGCCATGGGCTGCTGACTGCCTATCCAGAAGCGGTGATCGAAAAGGTCAACGATTACCACGGCATCGTCCGAATTCCGTCCGGGACACCTGCCCCGCACCTCGGGGAGATCGTCGCGATCGTGCCGAACCACGTGTGCCCGGTCATCGACCTGTTCGACAGGTTCGTTGCGGTCCGTGGCGACATCGTGATCGGCAATTGGCCGGTCGATGCACGCGGTCGGCGCGGGTAGACCGAGAAACTGCCTCGATCAAGCAGACCTCATCTGAACGTTTTCGGCCCAGCCTGAATCAATGTTTCTAGAGCGCACCACAAGGTGCGATCAATGGAGGGCGAGGTGGATCGAGGCCTCGTGGATCGGGCGCGTCAGGGTGACCGTGACGCCTTCGCTCATCTGGTGCACCTGGTGAGCGGCGGCCTGTACGCCATCGCCTTTCGGATCCTTCGCGACACCGGGCTGGCCGAGGACGCCGTGCAGGGCGCCCTGGTCAGCGCGTGGCGGGAGCTTCCGCGTCTGCGCGAGCACGATCGATTTGAGGCCTGGCTACACCGTGTCCTCGTGAACAGTTGTTATGTCGAAGTTCGTCGCAACCGGCGATGGGCGGCCAATGTTCGGGCCCTGCCTGAGTACGAGGCATCGACCCCGGACACGAGTCGATCGGTCGCCGATTGGGATGAACTCGAGCGAGGATTCCGTCGGCTCCCGGTGGACCAGCGGGCCGTCTTCGTCCTGCACCACTACGTCGGGCTGCCCCTCGTGGAGATCGCCGAGACGCTCGGCATCCCCGCCGGGACGGTTCGATCCCGAATGCACTACGCCACGCGGGCGCTTCGATCGGCCATCGAGGCCGCGCGGGTGCCCGCGACCGAGGAGGAACGACTCGCATGAGCGAAGAGCAGCGATTCGAGCGTCAAGCTCGGGCCTGGCTCGAGCTCGGGCCGTCCGATGCCCCCGACCGCATGGTCGAGGCCACGCTCCTCGAGATCGACAGGACACCCCAGGAACGGGACTTCCGGGTCCCATGGAGGTTGCTACAAGTGACTGCTCCAGCCCGCATCGGAGCGGCGGTCGTTATCGGCGTGCTCGTGATCGGCGCCGCCATCTATGCCTTTGGCTCCGCCGGATCTTCATTCGGTGGCCCAGGATCAACGCCCGCTCCGATCCCGTCACCGAGTTCAACGCCCTCCCTCGCCCCGTCGCCGACCCCATCGCCAGCGGTCGGGGTCATCCAGCCGGAGACGCCGCTGCCAGCGGGCCGATACAGCGAAACACCCTTCGGCCCTGGCGGCATGGGGGTCTGCTTTGGGCAGGTTGGATGTACCGAAACGGCCGCGGACGACACGATCCGCCTCACGTTCACCGTCCCGGATGGATGGGTTGGGGGTTCTGTCCACGCGATCTACGCATCCGAGGGCAAAGCGCCACCCGCGGGCGCTGGCCTGATCTTCTCGCGTGGCGGCGGGCTGTATGCCGAGCCGTGTGGCGACGAGCCGCCACCGAACATCCCGGTCGGGCCGACCGTCGACGACTTCGTGAGCGCCCTGGTGGCGCATCCCAAGCTCGACGTGACGACTCCAATCGACGTCAACCTTGGGGGGTACGCGGGGAAGTACGTCGACCTGCAGGTCCCGTCCGATATCTCCGCGTGTCCGGCGTCCTACTTCCCATGGGAACCCGGGATCTACGCCCAGGGATCCGGCAGTCGCTGGCACCTCTGGATCCTCGATGTCGAAGGCATTCGGGTCGTGGTTCAGAGCACGGACTATGTCGGGACCTCGCCCCAGCGCCAGGCCGAGCTTCGGGCGATCGTCGAATCGATCCAGATCGAACCCTGACCCGTCGATCCGGTGCCAGGGCCCAGCCCGACTAGACTGGCCTCCTCACCCGAGGAGGCCAGTCGTTCCATGTACTACGTTCGCAACGGCAGCGTCCCGCCCCAGCGCCACACCCAGCACCGTCGGCCCGACGGCGGCCTGTATGCCGAGGAACTGTTCGGAGTCGAGGGGTTCTCGGGTCGCAGTTCCCTGCTCTACCACCTGGTCCCGCCGACGGTCACCCACAGGATCGAGCCGGTTCGGCGGGTCAAGATCGAGGCGGCCGACGAGCCCGCCCATCGTCATCACCTGGTGAAGGCCTGGGACCTGCCGGTCGGCGGGGACATCGTCAGCGGCCGGGTGCCGCTGTTCTTCAACCACGACGTGGTCATGGGGATCGTGCGGCCAGCTGGCCCGATGGAGCCGGGCCGCTTCTACCGCAACGGCGTCGCCGACGAGATGCTCTACGTCCACGAGGGCACCGGCGCGTGCGACACGATCTTCGGGCCGCTGCGGTACGGCCCGGGAGATTACCTCGTGCTCCCGATCGGGACGACCTGGCGCCTGGATCCGGATCCGGAATCGGAGCAGCGGATGCTGTGGCTGGAGTGCCCATCCGAGATCGAGCCGCCCAAGCGCTATCGCAACGACTACGGCCAACTTCTGGAACACTCGCCCTACTCCCAGCGGGACCTGCATGCGCCGGAGGACGTCGCGCCTCGCGACGAGACCGGCGAGTTCATCGTCGACGTCCGCTCGACAGACCGCGTGACCGCGTACCACTACCGGACCCATCCATTCGATCTCATCGGCTGGGACGGCTACCTGTGGCCATTCCGGTTCAACATTGCGGATTTCCAGCCGATCACCGGCCGGGTCCACCAGCCGCCGCCAGTCCACCAGACCTTCCAGGCACGAAACTTCGTGGTCTGCTCGTTCGTGCCGCGCAAATTCGACTATCACCCGCTCGCGATCCCGGCGCCATACAACCACTCGAACATCAACAGCGACGAGGTTATCTACTACGTCGCCGGCAACTTCATGAGCCGGCGGGGCGTCGAGATCGGCTCGTTCACCGACCATCCCGCCGGGATCCCCCACGGGCCGCACCCTGGGACCGTCGAGGCATCGATTGGGCGCGACGCTACCGAGGAGCTGGCGGTCATGGTGGACACGTTCAACCCGCTCCTCCTGACGAAGGAGGCGATGGCGCTCGACGACGACCGCTACCCGTACTCCTGGCTCCCGCCCGATGCCGCCCAGGCGGCGCGAGAAGCCTCCGAGCTCGCGGAGCGAGGCCCGGAGGCATTCCCTGATTGAGGGTCGACTATGGCAGCGGCTGCCAGAACCCGTCGTAGGCGAACCCGCGCGACTCCGATGAGAGGTCCGGCCAATTGGACCCGATAGGGGCCTGATCCGATCCGTCGGCGTTCATGAGGAAAAGGACGTCGCGTCGGTAGAACAGGATGTGGGCGCCATCCTGTGCCCAGGTGGCACCGCCTGAGCCCCCGTCTGTGGTGAGCCGTTGCAGGCCGGTGCCGTCCGGCCGGATTGCGTAGACGTCATGGGCGCCCCGATCGGCGCAGCAGTAGAGCGCCCCGGAGCCCACCAGAATAGATGTGCCGTCCGGCGACCAACGGGGGTCGCCGGCAAACTCCAGGCCAGCCGGAGTGATGTCTCGCACGGCGCCCGACGACACGGTGACGACGAACGTCCGGATGGCGATGTGTTTGCCGCCCGTGTCGAACTCCCAGCGGTCGAAGGCGATCTCCAAGCCGTCCGGTGACCATGTCGGTTGCGCCAGATCGTAAGTGCCTCCGGGAGTCGTCGCCGTTGTCTCCAGCAGGCGGACGGTCCCCGTCGCGCGGTCCAAGATTCCGAGGGTGGTCACTGTGGCAGCAAGGTCGTTTCGCGTGAACGCAACCCTGGTTCCGTCCGCCGAGTCGGTCGACCAGCCATCCGCGCAGTTGCCGCTGGGGCAGCTCGGCACGATCTGCGTCGGCGCCACGCCGGCGATGGCGAGCTCCATCACTCGATCGGGGGCGGGGTCGGAGCCGAGGGCGGTGTACAGCACCCGGGTCCCGTCGAACGACCATTCGGGAGATGCCTTCCCGCCCGGGGTACCGGGCTTCAACTCGATGAGACCGCTGCCATCTGGATTGATCAGGTAGAGACGTCGTGTGCCGCTATCGAGTCCCGTCGTGGACCCGTCCATGGCATTGCCAAATTGCTCGAGCATGATCTTGCCGGGAAGGGTCGAATAGCCGAAGCCGAGGTTTGGCGCGGTGCTTGGCGTGACAGTCAGGCTCGGCGATGGCGTCGCGCCGACGCCGCCACGCCCGGGCAGGTTCAGGGCGATCAGGCCCACGGCCACGACGGCGATCACCGCCGCCACAGCCATTCGGAATGGATTGGACATCGGGTCGATCCTCCACGGCACCGTCAATCGGTGCCGCTGATGCGTCAAGTGGACCTCGTCGAGGGCAGCGTCGAGCACGCGGTCCGTGAGCTCGGTCGGCCCTTCGGCCAGCCATGCCCCGGCGATTCGATCAAAGTCTCGATCCGTGCTCATGCCAGATGCTCCCGCGAGGTATCGGTAGGCAACCGCAGGTCCGCCTCGAGGGCCGCCCGCAGCGTGTTGGTGGCGTAGTGCAATCGCGACTTGACCGTGCCAAGCGGCACGCCGAGCTCATCGGCTGTCTCCGGCAAGGTCAGGCCCAGGTAGTGATGGAAGACGAATACGGCCCGCTGCTCCGGCGGCAGGCGCCGGAAGCCACGGTCGAGCTGATCGCGCTGGACGACCGCCAGGAACTCGTCGGGTGCCGCCGGTCCCTCGATCGGCAGAACCCGGACATTCGCCGCCCAGCGGCGGCCACGTCTGGCCTCCGCATAGCAGGCATTGACGAGGAGCCGGTGGATCCACGCATCGAAGCGCTCGATGTCGCGGAGCTGTGGCAACTCTCGCCAGGCGATCACGAGGGTCTGCTGGACGGCATCTTCCGCCAGCCCGAGGTCGCGCAGGATCCGATACGCGATGGCGAGAAGTCGATCTCCAGCCGCACGTGCCAGGCTGGCAAACGCCTCCTCATCTCCGGCT
>JANMPD010000313.1:0-7344 GCA_031369685.1 Chloroflexota bacterium
GCACCGATCAACCCGAGGGGGTGAATCCGGATTGGCAGAAGTCCGAGTGGGCGAGAACGAGACGTTCGAGAGCGCCCTGCGCCGCTTCAACAAGAAGATCCAGCAGTCGGGCATCCTCGCTGAAGCTCGCCGTCGCGAGCACTACGAGAAGCCCAGCGTGAAGCGCAAGCGCAAGGAAGCAAAGCGAAAGAAGAACGCCCGAACGCCGCAGGGCTGATCGGCTGGACGGTCCAGCCGTCCGAGCGAGCGCCAACGCCGACGCTGAGCCGTTCAGCACCGCGATGGCCCACCGCACCGACGGCCCCGTCCGCGCCCATCGAAAGCCCGAGGGTGTTCCGCCCGAGGTGCCATTTCCGGTGACTCTTCGAGATCGGCTCCGCGCCGAGACGACCGCTGCCATGCGGTCTGGTGACGCGCTGCGTCGCGATACCCTGCGGCTGGCCGAGAACGCCATCTACAACGCCGAGAAGCGCGATCGTCGCGCCTACGCCGAAGACGAGGTCGCGGTCATCCTGGCCAAGGAGGTCAAGATGCGCCGCGAAAGCATCGACGCGTTCGAGAAAGGCGGCCGCCCGGATCTCGCCGCGAAGGAAGTCGCCGAGATCGAGATCCTGGCCGAGTTCCTGCCCCAGGCGCTCTCCGAGGGAGAACTTGCCGCGCTGGTCAGCGAGGGCGTGGCCGCGACGAACGCGAGCTCCCCACGGGACATGGGCAAGGTCATGGGCTGGCTCAGCCCCCGGACCCGGGGACGGGCAGATGGGCGCGTGCTGAGCGGCATGGTTGCCAGCGTATTGGCCGCCCTCGACCTCGCGAAGCACGACGGCGCCGACCACGCGGGTTCGGCACAAGGATCCGGACAGCGCTGACGATGCTTGCGCATCGTGCCAACGCGGCGGTTCGCCTGACGCGGCGCGAAGCCGGCCGGCTGGCGGTCGCGGCCATTGGCCTCATCGTGGCCATGACCATCATCCTTGGCGCGGACTTCTCA
This sequence comes from Chloroflexota bacterium, assembly GCA_031369685.1. Taxonomy (GTDB): domain Bacteria; phylum Chloroflexota; class Limnocylindria; order Limnocylindrales; family CSP1-4; genus UBA5189. Next base: position 989 of record JANMPD010000313.1, read on the forward strand.
CCGCCGCGTGTCGATGTCCAGGTCGGTGACCTCGTTCCGGCGGATATCGTCGCGCCGCGCCCGATGACCTATGAGAGCCCCACGCTCACCGCCGCTGCCCGGAAGGCCGCGGCGGATGCGGTGCCGCCCCAGTACGACTTCACCAGCGAGCGGGCGATCACCATCGCCGCGGCCCAGGGCGAAGCGTTCCTGAGTGACGTGCGTCTGCTCGACACCGCCTTCGATCCGGCAACCACGGATGTTCAGCGCAATCTCATTCTCGATCGCGTTTCGAGTGATCTGCCCGCCCCGTCGTCCGATTTCGTCCTGACGATGGAAGCGTCTCGCTGGATCTCGATCCGAACCGAAGCGGCGCGCGTCCTGGACAACACAGAACGAACCGAGCTCCGTGATACCGAAGTGGCGATCGTCCGATCCCGCCTTTCGGAGCAGATGGCCGGCGATCTGTCCGAGGCCGAGCGCAGGCTTGCCGCTGATCTGATCTCGCCGCTCGTGGTTCCGAACAGTTCCTTCAGTTCCGAACTCACCCAGCAGGAGCGGGATCGACAGGCCGCGGCCGTCGCCCCGGTGACTGAGACCTACCTCCTGGGTGAAATCCTCGTCCGCGGCGGAACCAAGCTGACCGAGGCAGATTCACTGGTTCTCGCGGCCTTTGGGCTGGATAAGCCAACCACCGACGTGACCGCCCTTGCCGGATGGTTCGTACTGAGTGCGCTCCTCGTGGCGTTGCTCCTCGGGTGGATCTGGCGGTTCCGCCGCGATTTCTGGCACCGGAACAACGTCCTGGTCCTGATCAGCCTGTTGCTGTTGTTCTCGACGTTCGTCGTGCAGTTGACGGCGGGTCGTGCCGCCCTTCCGTTCGTCCTGCCGCTCGCGGCGATCCCGATCCTGGTCGCGGTGCTGCTCGATGCCGAGGTGGCGATCGTGCTGAGCGCGCTGATCGCCATCGTCGCCGGGGCCGTCAACGGACCCTCACTCGAACTCGCGACCTATGTGTTCCTCGGCGGGCTGGCTGGGGTCCTCGGCGTGCGGAGAGGCGATCGATTCCAGATGTTCCTGCAGGCCGGGACCATCGCCTTCGTGGTTCAGGCCCTCGTGGTCACGGCGTTCTCGTTCCTCGGCGAACGCGACCTCACGGGCATCGTCCAGCTCGTCGGTGCCTCGGCCCTGAGCGCGGGTGGCGCCGCGGTGGCCGCGGTCGGCACGTTTGCCGTACTCGGGAACGTGTTCGGGATCCTCACCGTGTTCCAGCTTCTTGAACTCGCCAACCCATCACAGCCGCTGCTCCGTCGCCTGCTCATCGAGACGCCCGGGACGTACCACCACTCGCTGATGGTCGGAAACCTGGCCGAGCGCGCGGCAGAGGCCGTCGGTGCCGACCCGCTCCTGACGCGCGTGGCGGCCTACTACCACGACATTGGCAAGCTCGCGAACCCGGTCGCGTTCATCGAGAACCAGGCGGGTGGCGAGAACCTGCACGACCAGTTGTCCCCCGAGGAGTCGTCCCAGATGCTCAAGGCCCATGTCGCCGACGGCATCGATATTGCGTATGAGGCTCGCCTGCCCAAGGCGCTGATCGCGTTCATCCCACAGCACCACGGCACGGCGATGATCAGCTTCTTCCATGCCAAGGCGCGCGAGGCCGCGGCGGAACCCTACGGCGGCCTTGGCACCGAGGCCGGGCGGCACGCGGCGGAGGCCGTCGACATTCGACGGTACCGCCACTCCGGCCCGAAGCCGCAGTCCCGCGAAGCCGCCCTGATCATGCTCGCCGACGGCGTCGAAGCGTCCGTTCGATCACTCACGTCCCGCGACGAACCGGCGATCCGCGGGATGGTCGCCCGGATCATGGCGGACCGGACAACCGATGGCCAGTTCGACGAGTGCGATCTCACGTTCCGGGACCTCGACCTGATCGAGGAGGCGTTCGTCCAGCAATTGCTCGGGATGTATCACCAGCGCGTCGCCTACCCGCAGAGCAAGATCGTCGAACTCGAGGCGCGGCGCGCGGCTGCGGGCGGCGGCGGGGCACAAGGCGGCGGCACCGGCGGTACCACGAGCGACGACCGATCCTCCGACCGCCCGTGACGCGTCCGATCCTGGTCGACGGGTGGCGGATCGAGGTCACGGCCCGGCCTGGCGTCCCGCGGGTCCTGCCGGCCGCGGCCTGCGCCCGGATCGTCGCCGCAGCGCTCCGCGCAGGCGGTGCCCCGAACCACACCTCGATCGCGGTCGTCCTCGCCAACGACGCCGAGCTTGCCGAGTTGAACGAGACCCATCTCGGCCACGAAGGCCCCACCGACGTACTGTCCTTTCCGTTGCTCGAACCGGGAGCATTCCCGCCGCACGTGGGCCGGGCGACCTCGCCAGGCAGCGTCGCGACCTCGTTCGTCCTGCCGCCGCGGACCCGCGTCCACCTCGGCGACATCGCGGTCAGCGTTGAACGGGCGGTGGCGCAGGCGAGCGAGGGCCGCGGCGGACATACCGGTGACATTGCGTGGGCCGCGGCCGACGAGCTCCGCCTGCTCCTCACCCACGGCACGCTCCACGTATGCGGTTGGGATCACGCGAAGCGCGTCGAGGAGGCTGCAATGCGTGCGCTCGAACGGTCGCTTCTCGAGCCGGTAGGGTGATGGTCAGCCGCTGGCAGGCGAGCCGGCGCCACCCCTAATTCAGCGGTCGTGCTCCCCGAGCGCGGAGGGACACCCCGGCCGCCGAGCCACGAGCGCCGACCACCCGGTACTTCCGGGTGAGGGACTCGCATCACCGCACATCCGACTGTTCAAGACCAGCGGTATGGCTCGTGCCGTGGTTTTGGCAAGCGCAAGGGTTGGACACCTCATGATCGGTCGCGAAACAGCAGGCGGCCTCAGCTCCGATTCGTCCGCGACGGGCATCAGCATCCTCCGGCTCGTCCTTGGAGCGATCGTCGGAGTCTTGATCGCGGCGTCGGCGATACTGGTCACCCAATACGACCAGTCCTCCCGCGCCGGGTCTCTGGCTGCCTTCCGGGATGACGCCGACGGCGAAGCGGCGGCCATCAACGGGCTCTTCAATGCAGCGAGCAGGGACCTCCGGCTGGCTCGCCAGAATGCCGTCTTCGACGTGGCCGGGCTGGCTTCGGGGAGCGTGATCGGCGGCGACGAGCGAGCCCAGATCGACGGTGCATTGGCCTACCTCGGGACACGCTTCGAGGCGGACGAGGTCTGCCTCATCGCCGCCGATGGCCGCGAGATTGCACGCTGGGACGCCATCACCGGCATCGCCGCTGTACGCGAACTGTCCCCTGACGAGTCCGCCGCCAACCCGTCGTTTCGGCAGGCGATGGCGGCGCCCGACGACGGGGCCGTCCGCTCCGAACCCTACGTCTCGCCCGATACGAGTCGCTGGGTCCTCGGCGTTGCGACGCCGCTGTTCCTGCCGAATCAGCAACGGGCCGGGGTCCTTCACATGGAGATCCCCGCCGCGCGCCTGGCGAAGGTCCTGGCGGGAACTCGGGAGAAGTCCAGATACTTGAACTTGGTCGCCTACGGTGACGCCAATCTCGTCGGCGACGTCGCCACCCGGGACCCTTGGGATCCGCTGGCGGACAATCGCCTCGACGCCCTGCCGGCCTGGGCCCTTGCGGTCAGTCGCTCGGCAACAGACACCCGGGTCTCCATCACGGGGACCACATATCGCGTCGCATCCAGGGCGATCCTCGACGGCGACGGCTTCCTGCTGACCGCAGTTGCGGAGACTGCCCTGTTCGGCCAGGTCGAGAGCGCCGAGACGATCCTGCTCATCATCGTGGCGCCGCTCGTAGCCATACTGCTTCTCGTCGCCTTCCTCGCTGTCCTCCGCCTCGGTCGCCTGACGCGACGCCTGACCGACGCGCTGCGCGGAGCCGAGTCGCGGTATCGCGCCATCGTCGACCAGACTCCTGCAGTGACCTATATCCGGCGGCCCGGACGCGCCGGAGATGAGCTGGAGTACATCAGCCCCCAGGTCGAGACGATCCTCGGCTATACGGCCGAGGAGCTCATCGCCTCGCCGAGGATCGTCGATGTCATCCATCCCGACGATCGAGTACGCGTCCAGCGGCGACGCGCCGAAGCCGACGCGACGGGCGCCCCCCTCGATTTCACGTTCCGGATGCTCCATCGCGACGGCCGCGTGGTCTACGTGCAGGACGCCGCCCAGCTGGTCACCGACGTCGTCGCCGGCGGGCATTCCTACTGGCACGGACTCATGCTCGATATCACCGAGCGTGTCGAGGCCAGTGCCGCCCTCGAGAAGAGCGAGCGCCAGTTCCGGGAGCTCGTCGAGGCCGTCCCGACGGTGGTGTACACCTCGCTTCCGGGGATCAACGGCGCATGGACCTACGTTAGCCCCCAGATCGAACACCTACTCGGATTCACGGCCGAGGAGTGGTCCGCGGACCCCGAACTCTGGAGCGCGCAGATCCATCCCGAGGATCGCGAGCGGGTCCTCCAGGACGAGATCGACGCGTTCGCGGCGGCTCGACCCCCGAGCCTCACCGACTATCGAATGCTGACGAAGTCCGGCGAGACACGCTGGGTTCGGGACGAGATGTCCGCGACCTTCGGTCCGGACGGGGTCCCGCTCTTCTGGAACGGCTTCCTCACCGACGTGACGCCGCAACACGAGCTCCAGGACCAGCTTCGGCACCAGGCCTTCCACGACGCGCTCACGGGCCTGCCGAACCGCTCGCTCTTCTCGAATCGGGTTGAACACACGCTGAAGCGCTGGCGCCGGAAGCGGGGCTGCCCCGCCATCATCTACCTGGACCTCGACAAGTTCAAAGCCGTCAACGACAGCTTGGGACACGATGCGGGGGACCGGGTCCTCGTCATTGCCGCCGCGCGTCTCATCGCAAGCGTTCGCCAGGAGGACACACCCGCGCGCCTGAGCGGCGACGAGTTCGCGGTGCTCCTCGACGAGGTCGACGACCTCGATGAGGCGCTGACCATCGCCGGCCGCATTCATAAGGCGTTCCAGATGCCGTTCCAGATCGACGGCATCGATGTCTTCGTCACGGCGAGCATCGGCGTGGCCGAAGCCCGGAACGGAGAGCGCCGCGTCGAGGATTTTCTGCGGCGCGCGGATGCCGCCATGTATGTCGCCAAGGCCCGGAGCAGGGACCGGGTGGAGTGCTACGTGCCCTCGATGGGAACGGAATCAAGGGACAGGCTCGCCCTCCAGAGCGATCTGCACCACGCCCTCGAGCGCAGTGAATTCCGGCTCGTGTACCAGCCGATCACGGACCTGCGGCGGAAGACGATCATGGGGTACGAGGCATTGATCCGGTGGGAGCATCCCGAGCGAGGGTTGCTCGCCCCGGCGTCGTTCATCTCGATCGCCGAGGAGACGGGCCTGATCCTGTCCATCGGACGCTGGGTCATCCGCGAGGCTTGCCAAACGGCCGGCAAGTGGAGTCGTCTCGACACGGCCTCCGAGGCGCGGTCGATGACGGTGAATCTGTCCGCACGCCAGCTTGCCGATGACGAGCTCTTACGCACTGTCCGGGATGCCCTGGCGGGCGCGGGACTCGAACCTCGCAACCTCATCCTCGAGATCACGGAGACGGTCGCCCTTGCCCGAGGTCGGGAGACATTGGATCGGCTCAACGAGCTCCGGGCACTTGGCGTCCGGATTGCCATCGACGACTTTGGAACCGGCTACTCCAGCCTGAGCTCGTTGCGGGGACTCCCAGTCGACGTCCTGAAGATCGACAAGGCCTTCATCGACGATATCGTCGGGGACGAGCAGGCGCGTTCGATTGCGCGCTCGATCGTCCACATGGGCCGGGCATTGGGCCTCCGGATCGTCGCCGAAGGGATTGAGGAGCGCGACCAGGCTTCTGCCCTCGTCGCCATCGGCTGCGAGCTCGGTCAGGGGTATCTCTTTGCCCAGCCGCTGACCGAGGAGGCAATGCTCGACTACCTCACGACGGCCGACGAGCTGGCGAAGGCGATCTGACCCGCGCAGCCGGCCGGCGGGCCGAACGCGCCCGCCGACCGAAGCTGCCTCGCCCGCCGCGGACGACGGCTCGAGGGACATGCAGCGGCGACGTTCGCCGACACCTTTCTGCCAGTTCGACACCGGGGGTTGGTGGGGCACGTAATCCGGCCCGGTCTGGCCCGATCTCGGCGCCCGAGTGGGCGATACCGAGTCGACCCGAGCACGAATCGTGCGCCACGTGCCCGATCGATCACCCCAGGTCGCTCCGACGAATGCCTTGGCGACCGGGGGTGTCGAAATGGCAGGGATAACCACCGTTCTGGCCCTCCCGCGACCCCGTGCTGCGCGCGCCCCCGCTGCCGCGCCCCCGCTGCCGCGCCCCCGCCCAGCCC
>JANMPD010000320.1:0-6577 GCA_031369685.1 Chloroflexota bacterium
GCCCTGGCGATCGTGTTCTTCGTCGTTCCCACCCGCGTCCACGAGCGCTACCTGTTCCCGCTCGTGGCGCTCGGTGCGATCCTGGCCGCGGTGTCCTGGCGCTGGCGGATCGCCTATGCCCTGTCCGGCCTCGCGACGTTCGCGAACATGTATTTCGTCCTGACCACGCTCTATCCGAACAACCCGAGCATCGACGACTGGCTGGGCACCGGCAAAGCGCTCGGATCTTTCCCGGTCGTCGCGATCGCCGCGGCCGTCCAGGCGGCCGTCCTCGTGTTTGCGTTCCTGCAGTTCCGGGCCGCGGCCGCGCGGCGACTGGCCGCCGAGGTGGCCGCGAGCGGTGCCGGCGAGGAGGCAAGCCGGGACGAGCCTTGGCAGGACATCGGCGAAGCCCTCGTTGACGAGGTGGACCGGCCCGAGGATCTCGCCGCCTTGCAACGCCCTCCGCTCGCCATGTCCCAGGCCGGGCCCGCAGCGCTCATCGTCGACGACCCGGCGCCCTACCCCATCTGGGACGAGCGCCCGTCGTCCGGCGAGATCGGCCTGTTCGGCTGGTTCCGGCATCGACTGAACGAGCGACCCATCCGCCGAGATCGGTCCGCCGAGCTGCATGGCGAATCCGGTGGCCGGGTGGACAAGCTCGATATCTGGATGATGGCCGTCATCGCGATGACGCTCTTGACAGTCCGGGTCTGGCGCCTCGGCGAGCCGTATCAGATGCACTTCGACGAGGTCTATCACCCGCGCACGGCGATCGAGTTCCTCCAGGACTGGCGGTACGGGATCTCGCACGACATCTACGAATGGACCCACCCGCATCTCGCCAAGTACGTGATGGCCGGCGGAATCGTCGCCTGGGGCAACGACCGAACGACGGCCACGAGCGAACTTGGCGTACCGGTCACGACCGCAATCGTCGAGCCCCGCTGGGACGAACGGACAACGGCCGCACAACGGGCTGGAGATCGCCTGTGGCTGGTCACGGGCGGGACCGTCCGCGCCTATGACCTCGTGACCCGGTCGCTCATCGTCGAGGTTGCCGTTCCAGGGTCGCAGACGCTCGCTATCGATCGCGTCGCGCACCGGCTGCTCGTCGGGACGACCGATGGCGAGATCCGGGCGATCGATACCGCGTTCCTCGACTTCGCCAGGCAGACCGGTTCGACGCCCGATGCAGGCTCCGTCGTCTCCACGCCACTCGCGAACCTCGACGCCGTCATCAACTACCTCCTCGTGACGCCGGACGGCGGCACGATCGTGGCGGTGACCGCATCCGCGGCCGGCGCAGGCCTCGGCTCCGACGCCATCGTGCTCGACGCGGCATCCGGGTCCGAGGTCGGTCGTGTTGCCACGGGCGTGGTCTCGGCCATCGCGGAGGCCGGCACCGGTTCCGTCGCGCTCATGGTGCCTGACGGCGTTGCCTTCCTCGACACGGCGACGGTCGCCATCCCGACCACGATCCGGCTGTCCGGTGTGCCATTTGGCATGGCCTTCACGACCAACCTCGACAAGGACCGCCTCTACGTTTCGTACGTTGCGGACGACGGTCCCCACGTCGCCACCGTCGACGCCCCGGGAACGGGCGGTACGCCGTCACTCGACACGACCTTCGTCCTGCCCGGCGCGGATGCCGGCTGGGTCGCCTACGACCTCGCGACCCAGATGGTCCACGTCTTCGGAAGTCGACCCGAAACGGGCGAGCCGACGGTGTACGTGATCGAACCGCACTCCCGAGCGGTCTATGCGGATGCCGCCCTGCCGTTCAGTCCCGCAGCCCTGGTCCTCGACGTCAACCAGCGCTATCCGTACTCCGACCGGGAGCAACTGCTCGCCTTTTCGGCCTCGGGATCGATCGCCTCGGTCGACGTCGGCCACCACGCGTACGCCTGGCGCCTGCCGGGGGTCCTGGCCGGGATCGCGATGGCGGTGCTCCTCTACCTCCTTGCCCGGATCCTGTTCCGTCGGCGTGAGGTGGCCGTGATCCTTGGTTTCCTGATCGCGGTCGATGGGATGCTCTTCGCGCAGAGCCGGATCGGCATGAACGACGCCTACGTCGGGCTGGGCATCGTGGCCGCCTACGTCCTGTTCGCTGCGATCTGGAAATCGCGGGCATCCCGCCGGCGATGGCTGGCCTTCTGGCTTGCCATGCCGGCCATCGGCGTTGCGCTCGGGTTCGCACTGGCCGCGAAGTGGGTCGCCATCTATGCGATCGGTGCCCTCGGGGTGCTCGTCCTCACGCGCAGCGCCCTCGGTCGGCTCCTGCTCATCGGCGTCCTCGTTCTTGCGACGACGGCGCTCGGCTATCTGGGGCTGTCCGTCCCGGTCGGCGAATCCGGCGGCAATTACCTGTTCATCAGCCTGATGATCGCGCTGACTCTTGTCGCGTCGACCTCGGTCGTGCTCCATCCGATCGCCTGGTCCGATGAGGAGGAGCGGCTCCTTGTGTGGGGGCCTGCCGCCATCGGCGCCGCGACCCTGGCCTTAGCCATCGCGGTCGGAGCGGCGGGGCATGAGTTCGTGCTCGGACCGATGAAGGTGACGCCGATCGAGGCCGCGTTCGGCCTCGTCGCGATGAGTGGCGTCATCTATGCCCTCGTGGTCCTGATCGGCCGGATCGGCTTCGGTCCGAAGGCCGTCGCTCCATCTGCGGACGATCCGGCCCGCTTCCTCCCCACCGCGGTCGCTGCACCCGAGGGCTGGCTGAGGCCGGGGGCCCTGCTCGGACTGCCGATGCTCTGGGTCGTGATCTGTCTCGTCGCCATCCCGATCGGCCTGTACGTGGTCTCGTACATCCCCTGGGCGAACGTGGAGAACCATCGGATCCTGGACAACTGGCCGCCGGGACACGATGGCAAGACGCTCTGGGAACTGACCCAGGACATGTACCGCTATCACAACAACCTGAGCTCGCCGCATGCCGCGTCGTCCCCATGGTGGGCCTGGGCATTCGACTTCAAGCCCGTCTGGTTCTACCAGCAGAGCTTTGCCGGCGGGACCGCGGCCGCGATCTACGACGCGGGCAACCTCGTGGCCTGGTGGATCGCGATCCCCGGCATGGCCTTTGCCGCCTGGCAGGCGTTCGTGCGACGCAGCCCGGCGCTGGCCTTGATCACCATCGGGTTTGCCTTCCAGTGGCTCGGCTGGTCGCGCATCGACCGAGCGGCCTTCCAGTACCACTACTACACGAGCCTGCCGTTCCTGTTCCTGGCGCTCGCCTACTTCCTGGCCGAGGTATGGCACGGTGCCTCGCGCCGGACGTGGCTCCTGATCCGGCTGGTTGGGGCCGCGGCCGTCCTCGCCCCGACCACGCTCTGGCTGCTCCACCGGCCGTTGTGCGCCTTCGTCCGCGTGGACGCGGTCAATCCGGATTCCCGCGCCTGCCCAACGCTGATACCCGACTTCCTCCTGAGTGGCCGGGCCACGGCCATCGCGCTCGTGGTCGGGGTCGGCGTGCTGATCCTGGTCCGGCTCCTCCTGTCGCTGGCCGATGAATCCTCGGAGAGCAACGTACCCCTTGGGACCAGGCTCCGGAACGCCGGGCTCGCGGCGCTCGGGGTGAGTCTTGGGTTCGTGGTGGCCTCGGCGTTCTTCGATGACACGCCCATCATCACCTCCACGAACATCCCGGTCGAGCCGATCGCGCTGATCGTCACGATCGCCCTGTTGCCGCTGGCCGCGTTCGTCGCCACGGCCCGGGATTCCCGTCGGTTCGTGGCCGGACTCCTGGTCGCGATGGGATCGTGGTTCGTCCTGTGGTATCCGAATATTGCCGCCCTGCCGCTTCCCGCCGCGTTGTCCAACGCATTCCAGGGCCTCCTCCCGACCTACGTGTACCCGTTCCAGTTCCCGGTCAGCAAGGTTGACCGAACCGGTCCGGGCGCGAGCCTGATCGGCCTCCAGCCGGCCTTGCTGCTGGTGGTTCTCGCCGGGGTCGTCGTCATCGTCGGCTACAGCGCCTGGGTCTGGCGCGTTGCGCTGGCCGAACAGGCAGCGCTCGAAGGGATGGAGGGGCCCGACGATCCGGCGAAGGACGCCGGGGATGCTCCGGCAGCGAACGTGGATGCCGTGCCGGAACCGGACGCGGAGCCGGACGCGGAGCCGGACGCGGAGCCGGTTGCAGAGCCGGACGCGGAGCCGGGCGCGGCATCAGGCGCGGAACCGGGCGCACCAGCGCCGCAGAGTGACCCGGGCCGCGACTGATTCAGGCTAGACGACGCCCCTGCGGACCAGCACCGGCGCCGGGGGCACCTCGGCGTGAAACCCGGCCGGCAACGCTCCCTGGGCCGCCAGGCGACGGATCACGAAGCCGTAGTAGTCCTCGACCTTGCCGGTGATTCGTTCCCAGCTGAACTCCTGCGCACGCTCCTGGCCGGACGCGCCCATCTGAGCCCGTAGTTTGTCGTCGGCCACGAGCCGGCCGATGGCGACCGCCAGGGCCTTGGGATCCTTGGGCGGGACAAGGAGCGCGTCCAAGTCCCGGCGAACCACGCCCTTGTACCCGTGGATGTCGCTGCACACGATGGCCGTGCCGGAAGCCATCGCCTCGAGGAGCACGATCCCGAACGACTCGCGCCCGGTCGCCGGTGAGACGTAGACATCGGCGGTCTTGAACAGCGCGTCCCGCTCCTCGTCGCCCACTCGGCCCAGGAATTCGACGCCGCCGAGGCGCCGCGTCATCACATAGCGGCGCGCCTCGCGCTCCTGGGGTCCGCCACCCACGATCAGGAGCCGGCACTCCGCCCCGGTCTTGCGCAGGATCCGGTACGCCCGCAGGAGTTCGAGCAGGCCCTTGCGAGACTCGAATCGACCGACGAAGAGCAGGTTGGGTGTTCCGTCCTGCCACCGGGCGATCGGCACGGCCCGCTGGAAGCGCGGGATGTCGACACCGTTCGGGATGACCTTGTAGTCCCCGGGGAAGAACCGATCGATGAAGTGACGCGCCGCCGCCGACACGGCGATCCGCCCATGCAGGCGCTCGGCATACGAACCCATCGTCTTCGACCCGAATTCGTAAGCGGCGGAAAACCCGCCGTAGGCGTGGAACGTCGCGACGTTCACGCTCGTCGAGAGGCGCAGCACGATCAGGGACAGGAACGGCACGAACGGTTCGTGGAAGTGGAGCAGATCGAACTGCTCGCGCTCCAGGACGTCCCGAACCTGGGACAGGTAGCGTGGTGACAGGGTCACCGTGCCCATCGACCCGTTGGCCGGCATGGAGAAGCCCTTGCCGATCCGGATCACGTCGCCTTGGGATGCGCGTTGGAGGCCGTGGGAGCTGGTGATGATCCGGACGTCGTGGCCGCGCAGGCGAAGGTTCTCGTAGAGGTAGCGAACGTGCTGGTTGACCCCGCCCGGGAGGGGATAGACGTACGGCGTGACGAGGCCGATCTTCACGAGTCGCGTCCACGGGTCGCCGCGCGGTCGGTCGCCGGGATTGCCGCGCCGTCGGTCGCTGCGCCACCTGTCGCCGCACCGTCGGTCGCTGCGCCGTTGGTCGCAGGGGTCGCCGTACCATCGGTCGCCGGGGTTACAGCATCGCCGGTCGGCGGGTAGCCCAGGTCTCGACCGGTCCCGTCCCGTCGAATCCGCCCACCGAGGTTCGCGCGGGCGTCTCGCCCGTACTTGCGGAGCTGGGCCTGGAACGTGCCGAGCTGGGCCGCGGTCTGATGGAACGTACCGTGTTCGTGGGTCGTCCCGGCCAGGATCGCCGCACGAAGGTCCGCCGCCGTCCGCCCGGGGAACGTGGTGTAGCCCAGACCGATGGCCTCGAGGGTGTGGGCATCCGAATTGCCGATCCGGCTCAGTCCGTGCTCGTCCGCAAAGCGAACCACGCGGTCATGCCACGGCCGACCCAGCGTGGTCGGGTTGAACGCCTCGATCGCGTCCGGGCGGAAGCGCGGGTCGTCGGCCAGCAGGCGGCGCAGCACGAACCCCTGGGCACACAGCGGGTACGGCACGAGCGGGTGAGCCGGGATGGCCAGGCCGCCCTGTTCGTGGACGGCAGCGATCGTGCTGCGGAGGGATCGGAACGGCCGAACCGTCTCGTCGATCCAGAGCGCAAGGAGGTGTCCCCCGAGCGTCGTGATCTCCTCGCCGACGACCACCTCCACGCGATAGCCACGATCCCTGGCCATCAGCTGGGCCGCCTTCGCCGCGTCGATCCGCTCGTGATCGGTGACCGCAATGACATTCAGATCGGTGGTCTGCTCCACGTGCTCGAGGATCTCGATGACCCCGGCCGTCCCATCCGACGCCAGCGTATGAATGTGCAGATCGGCGCGGCCCAGGCGATCGGTCATGGCTTCGAGGCCGCTTCCAGCCGTCCCGTTCCGGCTCGCGCCTCCGGATCGAGGTCCGGCCAGATGGGCGAGAACACGGACCACCACTGGTCCGGTGCCTCGGCGATCGATTCCTCCATGGCCTGCGCGACGCCGGTCATCGCGGCGGTGAGGCGTTCCCGTCGCGTTCCGTCGGCCGGGAAATCGACCCGGCGCAGCTGGCCCCGGTAGCGGCCCCCGCTCGCGCGGCGCACTGCCGCCACCCAGATCGGCAGTCCACGCTCGAGCGCGAGCAAGCC
>JANMPD010000332.1:0-35808 GCA_031369685.1 Chloroflexota bacterium
CCCTCCCACGTGGTGTCTGACGGGCATTGGCGTGACAATGCATGCGAGGAGCCCTCCCAGGTAGTTGATAGGTCAGCGCCTTCAACCTAGCTGGTGATGGGCTCCTCGTGTGTCACCAACCTCGCGGGAGAACAGACCTAGTTGCAAGAAGCCGCCGGCGGTGCGGGTTCACGGTCGGTGCGACCACCGGTGCGCGTGCGCGGTCGAGGCGACCGATCGGCGAGGGCGTCGACCTCCGCTCCTAGAGTGCCCCTGAGCGACTGTGCTCGGCATGTTGGGCGCGTCGCCTGGCCGCCTCGAGGGGTGCGAGGTGATCTGTCAGGTTGTGTGCGCGCAGGCGAGCGCGGCCGGCCCGGATCTCGACGACCGTGATGCCACACAGGGCGAACGGAAACGACCAAAAGCGCGTCAGCGGCAGATCGAGCAGCGCCAGCAGGGTCACCCGGAATGCCCCGTCGTGGCCCACGATCAGCGACCACGGCTCGGTTCCCTCCCCGGTTCCGTAGCCGAGGACCTGCGAACCGCGTGTCGACGATCCGGGTCCCCGGCCGGCAAGCGAACCAAGGACGGAGCGCAGCGACGCGCGGACGCGAGTGTCCACCTCGGGTAATGATTCCCCTTCGGGTGCCCAGGTCGCGAGGGGGTCGTGCCGCCAGCCGGCCAGCACGTCACCCCAGCGCTCCTCGATCTCCGTGGCATGCCGACCTTCCCACAGGCCCTGCCCGATCTCGATGAACCCTGGGTCGGGAACCAGCGCGGGCTCGACAGATCCGCCAACACTCGCCCTGATCGCGTCGGCGACCGCGATGGCCGTCGCGACAGTTCGACTGAGCGGGGAGTGGCGGATCTCGAGCGGCTGGCCCGCCGGGATCGGGAGGGCGGGTACCGTCGATGGGTCGGCGATTCGATGGCCCGCCAGCGCGCCCTGCTCGATGCCTTCCTCCGATAGCGGCGAATCCCCCCGGCCCTGGAACCGACCTTCGGCAACCCAGGCCGATTCGCCGTGCCGCAGCATCACGACCGTGGCGTCGAGGCCCGCGGGAATGAGCGCGTTGGTGCCGCCCGGATCAACCCGGACCGGCTCAGCCGTCAACGGTCGCTCCCGAGCCGGATCGTCCACACGTCGATCAGGGCCTCGTGGCTTCGGATTGAGGTCGCCAGGGACTCGGGGACGTCGTCGTCGAGGGCAAGGACCATCAGGGCATCGGCGCGCGGTGCCGTGCGCGCGACATGCATGGCCGAGATGTTCACATCGGCCGCTCCGAGGAGCCCGCCGATGCGGCCGATGATGCCCGGTTGGTCCTGGTGATGGGTGATCAGCATGACCGCGCTCGGCTCCATGTCGAGCCGGTACTCGTTGAGGAGGACGATGCGAGGTTCGCCGTTGGCGACGGTTCCGCCAACTGACACGGTGCGATCGTCAACGACGCCCGACACCGTGACCAGCGCGCTGAATGACCCGGCATCCGGGCTGCGGCGTTCCACAACGGTGATCCCCCGGGCTTTGGCCAGCAACGAGGCGTTGACCAGGTTCACGCGCTCCGTTGTGACTTGCTCCAGGAGTCCGCGCAGCAGCGCTGCCGTGATCGGCGCCGTCGGGTAGGCGGCGGGTTCGCCGGCGATGTCGAGGGTCAGCGTCTTGACGCCCGCTCCGGCGAACTGCCCGAAGAACTGGCCGAGGATCTCGGCCAGCGGCAGGTACGGGCCGATCGCACCGGCCAACTCGGGCGGAAGGAGCGGCGCATTGACCGCGTACCGGGCGGCCCGACCGGCGAGGACATCGAGGACCTGGTCGGCGACCTCTTCGGCGACGGCCACCTGCGCCTCGGCCGTCGAGGCACCGAGGTGTGGCGTAAGGAGGGTGTTCGGCGCGTCGAGGAGCGGCGAGCCGGCGGGCGGCTCGGTCTCGAAGACATCGATGCCAGCCCCACCGAGATGGTCGCTGCGGAGCGCGTCGGCGACGGCTGCTTCATCGATGATGCCGCCGCGGGCCACGTTCAGGACGAACGCCCCAGGCCGAAGCTGGGCGATGGCCTTCGCTCCGATGAGGCCGCGGGTTGCCCGCGACAGGGGGACGTGCACCGTGATCGCATCGGATCGATGGAGCAGGGTCTCGAGATCGACGAGCTCGACGCCGTGAAGGGCCGCCTGCTCCGCGGTCACGTAGGGATCCATGCCGAGGAGGTGCATCTCGAAACCTCGGGCCCGGTCGGCGATCGCCATCCCGATCTTCCCGAGCCCAACGATTCCCAGCGTCCGGCCTCGCAACTCGACGCCCTGGAACTGGGACCGCTTCCATTCGCCACGCCGAACGGAGGCGTCGGCCGCGGCGACCTTGCGGGCGAGCCCGAGCAGCAGGGCGAGCGTGTGTTCCGCCGCGGCAATGGTGTTGCCGGTCGGAGCGTTGACCACGGTGATGCCCGCCCGGGTCGCGGCCTCGAGATCGACGTTGTCGACGCCGACGCCGGCCCGTCCGACGACCTGGAGACGCGTGCCGGCGGCAATGACCTCGGCGTCGGCCTGCACCTGGCTCCGCACGATCAGCGCGTCGTACTTGCCGACGATGGCCAGGAGTCCCGGATGGTCGAGCCCGAACCGCTCATCGACATCGTGGGCGGCCCGGAGGAGGGCGACGCCCTCTGGCGCGATGGGTTCGGCGATCAGGATCCTCATGCCGATCCGGTTCCACCTCGCCCCGCGGCGACCGCCGCGCGCTGGGCCGCCGCAACCGCGACGCCGACCTCGATCGATCGGCCGGATGCCAGGAGGGCCTCCTCGAGCGTCGCGACCGTGCCAAGGATCTCGTCGAGGATCACCGACCCGAGGTGTCCGACCCGGAAGACCTTGCCGGCGAGCTTGCCCTGGCCACCGGCCACGATGACGCCGCGGCGTTTGACCTCGCCGTTGAACGCCTTCCAATCGAGTCCATCGGGGATGTGGGCGGCTGTGACCGTCTTCGAGCGGTGGGCAGGATCGGCGAACAGGGTGAAACCAAGCGCCTCGAGCCCGGCCTGGGTGGCCGCGGCACACGCCTCGTGTCGGGCGAAGATGCCCTCGGCCCCCTCGGCCGCCATCAGCCGCAGGCCCTCGTCGACCTGGTAGACCACGGCAATCGCCGGTGTCCACGGCGTCTCGCCGTTTCGGGCGCTGTCGCGATGCTTCCGGAGGTCGAAGTAGAACCGCGGCATGCGGGCCGTCTCCATGGCCGCCCATCCACGGTCCGACGCAGCGATCATCGCCAGTCCGGGCGCGGACATCCAGGCTTTCTGGGATCCCGTGATCACGAGGTCGCAGCCCCACGCATCCATCTCGAACGGCACGGCTCCGAGACCCGAGACGCTGTCGACGAGGATCAACGTGTCCGGCGCGTCCGCGCGGATGGCCGCGGCGAGCGCCGGAATGGGGTTCATGACGCCGGTCGACGTCTCGTTGTGGGTCAGGAGCACGGCTCGGTAGTCGGCGGCGGACAGGCGCTCCCGGAGCTCGGCCGGATCCGCCGCCCATCCCCATTCCGCATTGACCCGGTCGACGTTGGCACCGTAGGTTTCGGCGATCTTCGCGAACCGATCCCCGAACGCCCCGATCGAGACCCCGAGGACCCGATCCCCGGGCGACAGGACGTTCACGACGGCCGCTTCGAGGCCGCCGGTGCCCGCACTCGACACAATCGCGATGTCGCCGGTAGTCCCGAAGTAGGGCTTCATGCCGTCCTGAATCCGCCCCAGCATCGCGGCGAACTCGGGACCTCGGTGATTGATCATCTGCCGACCGCCAGCCTCCCGGACCGAGGGGGGCAGGGAGGTGGGGCCGGGGATCCGAAGGTTGGGTTCGAAGCGTGTCACTCGTCGAGTCTCCACAGATCAGCGGCTATCGAAGATGCGATCGTCGCATGCTCCGCGGTCGGACGCACTCGCCGCGCTGGCGGCGTCGAGATCGACCTCAGTGGGCCACCCGGTAGAGCCGCCAATGGTCGGGTACGCCCTTGAGCTCGTGCTCGCCGGCATCCTCGAAGACGAGACCCGAGCCGGCCGTCAGGTCCTTGACCGTCGAGCTGACCCGGACCTCCGAGGGGGTGGCGAGCGCCGCAATCCGGGCGCCGATGTGAACGGCGATGCCGCCGACCTTGCCATTGACGGCTTCGATCTCGCCGGTATGGACACCGGCCCGGATCTCCAGCCCGAGATCCCGGACGCGGGAACCTATCGCCTGGGCGCAGTTGACGGCCCTGGCCGGACCGTCGAAGGTCGCGAAGAAGCCGTCGCCCGCGGTATCGACCTCCGTGCCCGAGAATCTCGCGAGCTCCTTTCTGACGATCGCGTGATGCGCCGCGATGAGGTCGCGCCAGGCGGCGTCGCCGATCTCGGCGGCCCGTGCCGTGGCGCCGACCACGTCGGTGAACAGGACGGTTGCGAGCCGGCGAGCGCTTCTGACCTGGCCTCCGTCGAGGCTCGCAATGAAGCCTTGGACGGCGTCGATGATGGGCGTGATCGGTTCGGCCGAGCACTCATGATCCGTGCCGGGGAGCTCGACGATTGTGGCTCCGGGGATGAGCGCCGCCGAGCGCCGCAGATCCTCCGTCGGTATCGATGTTTCCCCAGGTCGGTACATGGCTAGCGTCGGAACAGAGATCGTGGGAAGGACATCGCGGATGTCGAGCGCCATCTGAGCTTCGATCATCTGGCGGAACGAGCCGGGCGACCAGGCGCTACGGAGCAGGAGGGCCACCCAGGCGAGGTGGTCGGGGTCGCCGGCTCGACTTGGCTGGATGTCGCGCACTTCGGCCAGCGCCGTCTCGATGGAACCGAAGTGGGACGGGGTCCACTCGAGGTAGGTCTGCCAATCCTGCAAGTGTCTCCCGGACAGATGCGACCACATGGCATAGGTGGCGAGTCCCCGAACGTGGTCTGGGTGCGACGCCGCATAGAGGCAGGCGAGTTGCGCGCCGGTCGACGTCCCGAAGAGGACGGGTCGGGTCACGCCGGCTCGGTCCATGACTGCGCCCAGGTCCTCGACCAGGACCTCTGCCGGGGGAGCTTCCCCAGGCGAGAAACGGTCGGACAGCCCCTGTCCGCGTCGATCAAGGGTCACCACGCGACCCAGGGTCGCGAGTCGCCCCAACCACTCGACTTGCTGAGGGCTGTCCCACATCAGGTCCAGATGGTTGACCTGTCCCGACACGTAGACGATGTCATAGCGTCCTGCCCCGAACGCCTGGTAGGCAATCGACGCGCCGTCTGTGGAGCGGGCGTAGTGGACGTCCGGTCGTTCCACTAAGGGCCCTCCGTCGTGCGATCAGAACGGGCGTCGCGACTCTCGTTGCCGGCAAGCATCAAGATATTCACGTCGCGGGTCCGCATGACGTCGCCAAATGTAGCGGATGACGACCCAGTGGCGCAGCGTGAGATCGTCACGTGCCGCGCGGTCCCACGCTGCCGGCGTCGCAACGGTGGACGGATAGGCGTCCATGAGGCCACCATGCGACCGATGTATGCCCGCCCGCACCGCCGACGCCGCCGCCTCCTGCGCCGGTTGGCGCTGATCGCCCTCGTCCTGGTCGTCGGATCATCCGGGGCCGTGGTTGTGGACGCCTTCGGTGCCGGGGAAGCGTGGCAGAAGGTCCTCGATCGCGTCGACCGGTTCGTCGCCGGACCCGTGCCGGATCGTCCGTCCGTCGTGACCGTCGTCGTTACGCCGCCACCGACCGTCAGCCCCACGGTTTTTGCGTCCGTCGAGCCGGGTGCGTCGCCGACACCGCTGCCTCGTCCCACGCCGGGGCGCGTGCCGGTGGACTACCGCATCGACGCCGATCCGGAGGCCGTGTTCGCCCATGAGATCCGGGCCAGGTGGTGTTCGCCGGCCGGGGTACAGATGACCCTTGCGGTCCTCGGCCTGGCCGATACATCGGCCGCCTTCCAGCGCAAGCTTGCGAGTCGGGTTCACGAGTGGGAGAGCTACAACGACAGCTATAACGGCGGCTGGGGGCCGGCCGCCATGGCCGAGGCGCTGGCCACGTACGGGGCGCCCGGGTACGTGATCCGGGCCTACACGACGCGCGAGCAGGCGCTCCACGACGCCGCCGTGGCGATCGGGGCGACCGAGGCGCCGGCGATCCTGCTGGCCTGGCGCGGCGCCCACACCTGGGTGATGACCGGATATCGAGCGGACGCCGATCCGGTCATCTACGTCGACGCGGTGGTCAGCGGTGCCTACATCCTCGATCCCTGGTATCCCAACGATTCGCGAATCTGGGGACCGTCTGACCCGGCGGGTACGTTCCAGGACACGGCGGAAATGGTCCGCAACTTCCTGCCCTGGAAGCGACCGGAGGGGAAGTATCCGGATCGGGATGGGCGGTTCATCGTCCTCATCCCGACGCTGGGCCCGGGTCTCGGCCGCTAGTCTGTCGGGCGAGCCAACTCGCCTTCGGGGTGCAACCGGCGCAGTCGCGACGGCAACGCCAGCCCGAGGATCAGCACCTTGACCGCCGCCCCGGCGGCAAACCCGGCGGGAATGGCGAGGATCCCGAGGGCCGGGACCAGCGCCGTGGTCGCACCGACGATCACGCCGAGCGAAGCCAGCGAGGCCCCCACCGGCCAGAGCGTGTTCCGGGTCGCGTAGAACGCACGCGCCAGCGGATGGGCGAGGGCATCGAACGGGACGGAGATCGCGAAGACGGTCAGCAGGGTCGTCGTCCGAAGTGCGGCCGCCTCGTCGAACGCTCCGCCCCCGAGGAGGATCCGAACCGCACTGCCACCCACGATTGCCAGGCCGATCGCAGCGACGACCGACAGGGCCCCGATCATCGCGATGGTCGTCTTCAGCGTTCTGGAGAACGCGATGCGGTCACCGACGCCGGCGGCCGCCGACAAGGTAGGGAACACGGCCAGCGAGAACGCCACGCCGATGAGGCTGACCGGGACGCTCTGGAAGTTGCGGGCAAAGCTGATCGAGCTCACGGCGCCATGGCCGAGCGTCGTGGCGAGCTGCGTGAAGAACAGGAAGATCAGCGGCTCGACTGGATGCGCCAGCATCTTCGGGATCATCAGACGCACGAACTCCCGGACCTCGGCGGTTCGGAGTGCAAAGGCCGGTCGGAGGCGAATCCGCGTCCGGCTGATGCCGATGATCCGGATCCCGAGATGGGCACTGGCGCCGGCGACCGTGCCCAGTGCGGCCGCCCGGATGCCCAGCGATTCCCCGAACGCTGCGGTCCCGATCACGATGCCGGCGTTGTAGAGGATCGGCGCCAGGGCGTACCAGGCGAACCGGCGTTCCGCGATGAGTAGCTCGCCCAGCCCGATCGAGGCGGCGAACAGGCCCGGCGTGATGCACATCAGCCGGAAGAGCTCGGTGTAGCGCTCGGCCTGGGCCCCGGTGAAGCCCGGCGCGATGAACGCCGTTGTCGCCGGCGCGATGATGAACAGGAGGACCGAGACCGCGATCATCACGGTCGTCGCCGCGGTCACGATGGTTCGACCGAAGACTTCGGCCTCGGCCTGCGCCCGACCCGCCAGACGGGCATAGATGGGCACGAACGGCGCGGTCAGGCCGCTCGCGACGAGGACATCGAGGAGCAGCTCGGGCAGGACAAAGGCGGCGTTGTAGGCATCGAGATCGGCGCCGACGCCGAACGTCCGGGCAAACGCCCGGTCACGAACCAGGCCGGTGATGTAGCTGGCCAGGGTCAGCATCGTGAGCAGCAGTGCACCGGGCGGCACCCATCGATCGAACGACTCACGAGCTCGGCGCACGGTCCAGGGACGCACGGCCGAGCGGCAGCGCTACGGGAGCGGGTGGGGGATGGTCGAAACGCCGCCGTGTGTCACTCGTTCGCGTCCCGCTTCTCGGTGTCGGCCAGGCGGCGCCGATTCTCCTCGCGGGTCTTCATCAGCCCGTCGCCGGCGCGCGGTTTCATCTGCGGCCCGGGGACCCTGGAGCGAGGGGTCTTTCCGTCGGCACGGGCAGCCTCCCGGGCCGCGGCGCGTCGGGCCATCCGCTCGCCGATGGTCGCTTCGTAGCCCTGGTCGTTCGGGACGTAGTACGGCGCAGCAGCCAGGTCATCGGGCAGGTAGCGCTGCCCGACATCGGCGCCCTCGAAATCGTGCGGATAGCGGTAGCCGATCCCGATCCCGTGATGCTTCATGCGGGGATTGGCCGCATTCCGCAGGTGGAGTGGTACGGGCAGCGCACCATGCGCCTCGACATCGCCCGCAGCAGCAGCGAAGGCCAGTCCGGCCCGGTTCGACTTCGGTGCCGTCGCGATGTACGTGGTGGCCTGTGCGAGGGCGTAGCGGGCTTCGGGCAGGCCGATCCAATCGAGCGCCTGGCCCGCAGCGATGGCGACCTGGAGCGCACGCGGGTCGGCGTTGCCGACGTCCTCGCTGGCGCTGATGATCAGGCGGCGGGCGATGAACTTCGGATCCTCGCCGGCGGCGATCATCGCGGCCAGCCAGTAGACGGCCGCGTCCGGGTCGTTGCCGCGCAGACTCTTGATGAACGCCGACACCGTGTCGAAGTGGCCGTCGCCGGCTCGATCGTAGGCCAGGACGCGCTGCTGGGCCGCGGCCTCGACCTCCTCGAGGCGAGGCGCTACCCGGCCCTTGTCATCCCGAAGATCGCTGTCCTGAGCGAGGGCCACGGCCCCTTCGAGGACGTTCAGCGCCGATCGGGCGTCGCCGCCGGCCATCGAGACGAGGTGGGCGAAGGCATCGGTACCCAGTTCGACACCGCCCTTCGGCCCGTAGGGACCGGCGAGCCCCCGCTCGGTGTCCTCGATGGCCCGACGGACGACGACCTCGAGGTCCGAATCGACCAGCGGCTCGAGGCGCCAGACACGAAGCCGAGAGAGGAGGGCCGCGTTGACCTCGAAGTACGGGTTCTCGGTCGTGGCGCCGATCAGGGTGACCGTGCCGTCCTCGACGTGCGGCAGCAGCGCGTCCTGCTGCGACTTGTTGAAGCGATGGATCTCGTCGATGAACAGCACGGTCCGGGTGCCGTTGAGGGTCAGCCGTTCCTGGGCCTCGGCCAGCGCAGAGCGCACCTCGGCGACCCCGGACATGACCGCGGAGAGGGTGGCGAACTCGGCACCGATGGCGTCAGCCAGCAGGCGGGCGAGCGAGGTCTTGCCGGTCCCCGGAGGACCCCAGAGAAGGAGGGACGTCAGGTGGCCCCGGGCGACGGATCGTCGAAGCGGTCCGGCCTCGCCGACGAGGTGCTTCTGGCCGACGAACTCCTCGAGCGATCGCGGGCGCATCCGGGCGGCCAGTGGCTGTCGTTCGGGAGGAGGCGTGAAGAGCGCCTCGGGGCGGGCTCCGGTCAGACGCGAGGTCGGCCGTTTGGCGGGCATGCTGCTGAGTCTACGCGGCGCCCACGGCTGCCCTGTGCGATCAGAAAAGCTTGGCGCCCCCGACGTTCACCGCCAGCCACAGGATCGCGAGGATCCCGAACATCACGGCGGCGGTGAGCCCGATTCGGCGGACGTCGCGAGCCACGTAGGCATATTCGTGGGCCGCTCGTACCGACAGGGGAGTGTTCGCGTTGCCGGTCACGGTGACGTCCAGGCCGCTGACCCGCGCACGTCGTCTGGCGTTCTCGGCGATCGCCTCACGCTCGCGGGCCACGAGTTCTGATTCGAGCTCGGCCGCGCGTTGGAGTTCGGCGTCGGTGAGTCCGGAACTGCGCATCGTCGAGCCACCACTCGTGGACTTGGCGACGAGGCGACCTCCCGTTGGGCGGCCTGGGTAACGCGTGCGCTTGGCCATCGGGTCGGCGTTCTCCTGCGTGCTGGGGCGGAGATCCCGCCGGGCGGAGGATACACCGGACCCGTCGGGCCGGTCCTCGTCGGGCCGGTCCCCGGCGGCGGGCGGCGTTAGACTCGGGACCAGCGCAGGAGGAACCGTCATCGACGTCATGTCCGCCATCGAAGCGAACGTTGCCGGGCTCGTCATCGTGCTCGGCGTGGTCCTGTTGCTGCTCATTGCTCTGGCGATGGTTCAGGTGCGTCGGACGCGTCGGCTGGCCGCCCGTCTCGATGCCATCACCCGGGGCAGCGAGGAACGGAGCCTCGAGGCCATCCTCGAGGCCCACCTGACCCGGGTCCACGACGCGATCAGACAGGTCGAGGAGGTCGAGGGACGGGCGACCATCCTCGAACGGGACCTCAGGCGCGCCTTCTCGCGGGTCGGCCTGGTGCGGTACAACCCGTTCGAGGACACCGGCGGCAACCAGAGTTTCGCCCTTGCATTGCTGGACGAGCACGGCGACGGGTTCGTCATGAGCAGCCTCCATGCGCGTAACCAGACACGGGTCTACGCGAAGGGCGTCCGAGCCGGACAGCCGGATTCGGCGATGAGCGGAGAGGAGCACGAGGCCCTGAAAGCGGCGCTCACCCCGGCTCCGAGGCTCGCCGAAACGGGCTGATCGAGGCAGGCAGGTCGGGTTTGGCAGGGGCCACAGTCCTTGTGCCACGAGAGGTGGCACACCGAGGCCGGAGGCTCGCGCCATGACCTCGACCTCATCGGCAGCTTCAGCCTCGACGATCGCTCGTGCCGCACGGCGGAATCGGGCGCGGCCGCGTTCCCGGGCACTTGAACAGATCCCCGTATGGGAGGGTTTCGGGACGGCCGGCGAACCGCGCGTTGATGATGGCGGCCTGGCTGCCCTGCTCGCGGGGCTGAACCCCGAACAACGCCGTGCCGTCACCCATGGTTCGGGGCCGCTGCTGGTCGTGGCGGGAGCTGGAACCGGCAAGACCGAGGTCATCACCCGACGCATCGCCTGGCTCGTCGCGACGCGGCGGGCTCGCCCGTCGCAGATCCTCGGGCTGACCTTCACGGACAAGGCGGCAGCCGAGATGCAGGTCCGGGTGGACCAGCTGGTCCCGTATGGGTTCGCGGACACGGCCATCTCGACGTTCCACGCGTTCGGAGACCGGCTCATCCGGGAGTTCGCCTTCGAGCTCGGAATCGCGCCGGACGCCCGTGTCCTGTCGCATGCCGAATCGATCGTGCTCCTTCGCGAGCACCTCTTTGAGCTCGGCCTCGACGCGTACCTGCCCCTCGGGGATCCGACCCGATTCCTCGGCGCCCTGACGACGCTGTTCGGCCGGTGTCGGGACGAGGACGTGAGCCCGGAACGCTACCGGCAACATGCCGAGGAACTCGCCGCCGCTGCGAGGGACGCCGCAGGCGCGACCCCAGCTGGCGAGGAGGCCCGCGATGCCGCTGCGACTTCTACCATCGCCGAGTTGGCATCGCGCCAGGGTGAGCTCGCGACGGCCTATGAGCGCTATACCCGATTGCTCGCCGCAAGTGGTTCCATCGACTTCGGTGATCAGGTTGCCCTGGCCCTCCGCCTGCTGCGCCAATCCCCGGCGACGCTGGCAAAGGTCCGGAACCGCTACCGGTATGTCCTCGTCGACGAGTTCCAGGACACCAATCCGGTCCAATCCGCGCTGGTCGAACTGATCAGCGACGGCCACCGCAATCTGACGGTCGTCGGCGATGACGACCAGTCGATCTATCGATTCCGGGGCGCGGCGATCAGCAACATCCTCGAGTTCCGCGACCACTTCGAGGGCGCGCGGACCGTGGTCCTGCGACGGAACTACCGATCGACCGCGCCGATTCTCGATGCCTCGCACCGACTCATCAAGTTCAACGACCCGGACCGCCTCGAGAGCCGCGTCGGGATCTCGAAGAAACTGCTGCCCCAGCGGTCCCCGGGCGCGACCGTCCCGGTTCGTGTCCACGCGTTCGAGACGGCCACGGACGAAGCCGACTGGATTGCGGCGGAGTTCCGTCGGCGCATCGATGCCGGCGTCGAGCCGCGGGACCTGGCGGTGCTGGTCCGGACCAACGCCGGCGCGGACCCGATCCTCCGCAGCTTCAATATCGCCGGGGTGCCGTGGACCTTTGCCGGCGTCTCCGGACTGTACGGGCGACCGGAGGTTCGGCTCCTCCTCTCGGTCCTCCGGGCTGTGACGGATCCGGAGGCAAGTGCCGATGTCTACGCTCTCGGGGCGTCCGATATCTACGATGTGCCCGCCGACGACCTGACGGCCATCATGGCCACGGCTCGGCGCGAGCATCGCTCGGCCTGGGCGGTTCTGGAGGCGCTGGACAATGCGACGGAAGGGCTCGCGGTCTCGCGCGAAGGGCGCCCTGCCCTTGTGCGTCTGGTAGGTGACCTTCGCCGACTGCGCGAACTGGCGCACCGGCGGCCGGCCGGCGAGTTGCTCTATGCGTTCCTCAAGGACTCCGGCTGGCTTGCCAGCATGGCCGGAGCAGGATCGACCTCGGGCGAGGAAGCCCTTGCCAACGTCGCCCGGTTTTTCGACATCGTGCGCAGCCGGTCGGCGCTCCTCGTCGATGACCGCGCCGTCTTCCTGATCCCGCATCTCACGACGCTCATCGAGGCTGGCGACGATCCCGGCGCTGAGGAGCCGGATCCGTTCGTTGTGGCCGTGTCCGTGATGACGGTCCACAAGGCCAAGGGTCTCGAGTTTCCGGTCGTGGTCATTCCCGGTCTCGTGGCCGGGCGCTTTCCCTCGACGACGCGGCGAGCGCCACTCGCGATGCCCGATTCGCTGCTCCAGACGCCGGTTGCGGATGGTGATCCACACCTGCCCGAGGAACGGCGGCTGTTCTTCGTGGCGATGACCCGGGCGCGGGACGAGCTGATCCTCACCCACGCCGCGGACTACGGCGGCTCACGGGCGCGCAGGATCTCGCCGTTCGTTCTCGAAGCGCTCGACCTGCCGACGTCGGCGGCCACGGGCCCCGGTCCTGCGGATCGCGACCCTCAAGCACGGATCGCTTCCTTCGCCACGGCACCGCAGCCGGCTCGGGAAGTGCGGATGGGGCCGATCGAGGGTCCGCTGGCCCTGAGCCACTCGTCGATCGACGCCTATCTCCAGTGTCCGCGCAAGTACCAGTACAGCCACGTGCTGCGCGTGCCCACGGCGCCGCATCACTCGATCGTGTACGGCGCGGCTCTCCATCAGGCCGTCCAGGAGTTCCATCGCGCCGAGGCTGTGGGGCGCGTCATGTCCCAGAAGGAACTCGAGGGGGTGTTCGAAGGCGCGTGGACGAACCAGGGGTTCGTATCCCGGGAGCATGAGCAGGCGCGGCTCGCAGCGGGCCGGGCAGCCCTCCGTGTATTTCGAGGGGGGCAGCGCGCACCCGGTGCCGTCGTGCCGGTCTGGGTCGAGCGCGAATTTAGCTTCTCGATGGGCGGCGATCGGATCCGCGGGCGGTTCGACCGGGTCGATATCGTGCCCATCAAAGGCACATCGCCGATGGATCCAGCCACGGCGATGGCCGAAGCTTCCGCCGCGAGTCGGGCGGACGTCATCGAGCCCACGCTCCAACTCCTCGGGCGCGAGCAGGTCACGATCACGGACTACAAGTCGAGCGACGTGCGGGACCCGGTCAAGGCTCGGCAGCGGGCAAGGGACTCCCTCCAGTTGCAGATCTACGCGATGGCCTACGAGGCCATGACCGGCCGTCTGCCGGACGCGGTTCAGCTCCACTTCCTCGACTCCGGTCTGGTCGGTCGGGTTCCGGTGGAGCCGGACCGCCTCGCCAAGGCTCGCAACCGCATCAGCGCCGCCGCGACGGGGATCCGAGCCCGGGACTACGAGCCGCAGCCGGACACGATGGCCTGTACCTACTGCCCGTATCGTGAGATCTGCCCATCGAGCGCGGCTCGCTGATCGGCGCCACTCGGCGCCCCGCATCGAGGTGGCAGGGGATCTGATGCGCCTCTCCGGTATTCGCGCGGTCACCCTGGACTTCGGCAACACCCTGGTTCCTGTGGATCGGGCAGCGCTGCGTGCCGTCGTCACCAGGACGACCGACGAGGTCTGCGCAGCGCTCGCGATCGCCGATCCCTCGACCTTTCTGCTTGCCTGGGCGGAGGAGCGCGACCGGCAGTTCCGGGAGGAGGTGCCGCGGTTCCGGGAGGTGGATCTCCCGCAGCGTTCCGTACGCGTGCTGGCTCGCCTTCGGGGAGCGCCAGTGCCGTCCGGGTCAGCGTCCTGGAATGACGACGCAGCCGCGGCCTGGTCGACGGCGGACGAGATCGATTTGATCGTCGACGCCTATTCGGCGGCATTTGTGGCCACCACTCCCGCGCCATCCTCGAGCGGTGCCATGATTCATGGCCTCGCCGGGCGCGGCTTCCGCGTGGCCATTCTCTCGAACTGGCCCCTCGCGGCGACGATCGACCGATTCGCCGAGGCTGCCGGCTGGATGCCCTCGCTGGCCGGGATCTTCGTGTCGCAGCGAATCGGGACCATCAAGCCCCACCCGGCCATCTTTGCGCACGTGCAGGCGGAACTCGCGGTCGAGCCCTCGGCCATCCTGCATGTCGGGGACGACTGGCTCGCCGACGTGAGTGGCGCCAAGGACGCGGGCTGGCGGGCCGCCTACCTGGTTGGGCATCAGGCAGACACGCCGCTGCCAACGTCAGCCCGCACCGCGGACATCCGCGCGGACCTGGAACTGGAGGCCCTGGCCATGCTCGGGGATCATCTGGAGGACCCGCCCCCCGCACGGCCGGCCGACCCGACCGCCTAGACTCGCGGCGTGGAGACCCGCGACCGCCGGATCAACTTGCTGCTCTTCGCTGCCGCAACCGCGGCATGGCTGGGCGTGGGATTCATCGTACTTACCATCGATCCAGTGCTGAATCCGACTGCCGGCTACGGCGGCGCTGTCGCGATGGGCGTGGCGATGGGCCTGTCCACGATGCCGCTCTTCTGGCTCGTGCCGTTCGCGCGCCAGCGCCGGATCGCCTTCCGGGGCTCGTGGGTTCGAGCGATCCGGCGCGGGGCATGGACGGGCTTGATCGTGACGATCCTCGTCGTCCTCAGGGTCGGTGCCCTGCTCGAGTTACCCGTGGCGCTGTTCATCGGGGCGATGGTCGTGGTTGCCGAGATCACCCTGTCGGCGGAACGCTGATCCGGGCGGGCCAAGGAGGACGTGATGACCGATTCGATTGACGGGCGCTCCGAGCCGATAGTCGGCGACGTCCACGAGCGGCTGGCGGCGGCAGTCGAGGCCCGGCGAGCCGACATCCTCGACCTGTCCCATCGAATCCATGCGGCCCCGGAACCCGCATACGAGGAGCACCTCGCGGCCGCCTGGTGCGCCGAGATCCTGAAGCGACACGGGTTCCGGGTGGAGCTGCCCGCCGGTCGACTGGCCACGGCGATCCGCGCGACGCGCCCCGGCGGCCGAGGCGCGGCCTCGCCGCGGATCGGGATCCTCGCGGAATACGACGCACTCCCGGGACTCGGCCATGGGTGCGGCCACAACACCATGGCGGCATCCGCGGTTGGCGCGGCGATCGCGCTGGCCTCGATCGCCGACGAGCTTCCGGGTGAGATCGTGTTCCTCGGAACGCCCGCGGAGGAGCGGGGGAGCGGCAAGGTCGCCATGATCGAGGACGGCCTGTTCGATGGGATCGACGCTGCCATCCTGTATCACCCCTGCGATCGCAACCACGTCGATATCGCGCCTCTGGCCGCGGTCGATGTCGACGTGACGTTCCACGGGCTTCAGGCGCACGCCTCGTCTGATCCGTGGAAAGGCCGAAACGCGCTCGATGCCCTGATCATGCTTTTCGTCTCGGTCGGCTTGTGGCGCCAGGGCCTCCGCCCCGATGCACGCGTCCATGGCATCGTGATCGAGGGTGGAACGGCAGCCAACATCATCCCGGAGCGAGCCGCCGGCCGTTTCATGCTCCGAAGTTCCGTCGACGCGGAGCTGGTCGCGATGCAGGATCGGTTCCGGGCGCTGTGCGAGGCCGCGGCAACCGCATCCGACACCTCGGTCGAGGTCGCCTTCTCCGGCGGATCCCGGACGATGCGAACGAACAGGGTCATCGCGGATCGATGGGTCGCCAACGCGGCCGCGCTCGGGATCCAGGATCAGGGGGACGACGCGAGCTACGGCAGCACCGACATGACCAACGTGTCGTGGGTCTGTCCGGCCATCCACCCGGACCTTGCCATTGCCCCGTTTCCAACCGCCGGTCATTCCATCGAGTTTCGCGATGCTGCGGCGAGTCCCGTCGCCGACGAGACCACGCTCGTCGCGGCCACGCTCGTTGCGCAGACGGCGTACGACCTGTTCGGGAGCCCGGATCTCGTGGCGGCGGCCTGGCAGGAATTCAACGACGGCGTCTGAAGGGCGGAACCGTTCGCGGCCCGCAGGTTCCCGTGGGCATCGATGGCCGGTTGGGCCTCAGGTTCTGTTGTTGGGCGGCAGGTTCCGGCGGCGGTTTGCTACGATGCGGACGGCGCCCCGCTGGACGGCAGCTTCCGAACCGGCGGCGTCCTTGGCGAGCATGGCCTTCGTACCCCTGACCGGAACGCAAGGCCGTCCGGAGGAATCGCGTGAGCGAGCGCCCGATTGATCCTGCCGCAGGCTTTGCGGCCATGCATGGCTGGGACCGCGAGTACGAGGTGTACACGGACCTGGACCTTCCCACCTACGTCGGCCCGGCCACGTTCGCGAACCTCCCATGGGTCACCGATCCGGCCGACATTCGGGCCCGCAAGGTGGACGTGGCCATCGTGGGCGCCCCGTTCGACGACCTCGTCACCCATCGTCCGGGAGCCCGGTTCGGCCCACGCGCCATCCGGGAAGCCCAGTACAGCACCGGCGCCCTGAACTCCCTCCAGGTCGGGATCGAACCGTTCTCCGACCTCACCGTGGTCGATGCCGGCGACGCCAACATCGTCCCTGCGATGTGGGAGCGCGCCCACGCGATGATCTATCGCAAGGTCCTCGAGGTGGCCGAGACCGGGGCGATCCCGATCGTCCTCGGGGGGGACCACTCGATCACCTGGCCATCCGCGACCGCGGTCGCCGAGGTGCGCCGGCCGGGCAGCATCGGAATCGTCCACTTCGATGCCCATGCGGACACGGCACCGGATTCGTGGGGGCAGCTCGCGAGCCATGGATCACCGATGCGGCGGCTGATCGAATCGGGGGCGGTGAAGGGCAGCAACTTCGTGCAGGTCGGGCTCCGCGGCTACTGGCCATCGCCCGACGTGCTCGATTGGATGCGCGAGCATGGCCTGCGCTATCACTTCATGACCGAGATCGAGGACCGGGGAGCTGAGGCGGTCGTGGCCGATGCCATTGCCGAGGCGCTCGACGGGCCCGATTCGATCTACCTGTCCCTGGACATCGATGTCGTCGATCCCGGACTCGCGCCCGGGACCGGAACGCCCGAACCGGGCGGCATGCTGTCGCGGGAGGTCCTGCGGGCCGTGCGCCAGATCGTGGGTGCGGTCGATCTCGCGGGCATGGACATCGTCGAGGTGTCACCACCCTACGACTGGGCCGAGTCGACGGCAATGATCGCGAACCGGGCCGCCCTGGAGGCGATCTCCGCGCTCGCCGTCAAGCGCCGCGACGGTACCTTCGCGCGACGCACGGGCTGACCGACACGCACCCATTCCTCGATCACGTCGGGCCGATCGCCTTCGCCCATCGCGGGGGGTCCGAGTTCGGGCCCGAGAACTCGATGCGGGCGTTCGAGGCTGCCATCGCGCTGGGCTATGAATACCTCGAGACGGATGTGCACGCGACGGCCGACGGCGTCCTCATTGCCTTTCACGACGAAACCCTCGATCGCGTAACCGACCACGCTGGTCCCGTGGCGGCGATGACATGGGCCCAGCTTCGGCCCGTCCGGATCGCCGGCATCGAACCAGTCGTCCGGTTCGACGAACTCCTCGAAGCGATGCCCGATATGCGGATCAATGTCGATGCGAAGCACGACGCCGCCGTCGGGCCGTTGATCCAGGCGGTGCGTCGTGCCGGAGCGCTCGATCGACTGTGTTTCGGAGCCGTGTCCGACCGCCGAGTTGCCCAGATCCGGCAGGCACTCGGCCCCGGGGCCTGCACGGCGCTCGGGACCCGCGAGGTCGCCGCGCTCCGCTTCCTCGCCTGGGGCGTGCAGTTCTTCCGGGCGCCGCTCCAGCGAAGGCCCGGGCGGTGTGTCCAGGTTCCCGTCCGGTCGCACGGGGCGACACTCGTTGATCCGGGCTTCGTGGCGGCGGCCCACGACCTCGGCCTGCCGGTCCACGTCTGGACGATCAACGAATCCGATGAGATGGAGCGGCTGCTCGACCTCGGTGTGGACGGGCTGATGACGGATCGTCCCGCGCTTCTGCGGGATGTCCTCGTGCGGCGCGGAGCGTGGTCGCCAGGCCCGACGCGGTAGGATCGCCCGATGGATCACGACGGCCCCGATCGCGCCGAGGCCCTCGCTCGCCTCTACGACCTCGACCTGGCGGCCGATCCCGGTGACCTCAATCTCTACCTGGCGATGGCCGCTCGGACGGGCGGGCCGATCGTGGAACTGTGCAGCGGGACGGGGCGGATCGCGATCCCGTTGGCAGCCGCCGGGCACGAAGTCACGGGCGTCGATATCGACCCGGCGATGGTCGCTCGGGCCGTCAACCGCGCCAAAGGCATCGGACCGGACCGAGTCGAGCGCGTGTCGTTCGTGGTCGGCGACCTGTTCGATGTCGCGATCCCAGGAGCCGGGACGTTCGGCCTCGGCATCCTTGCCCTGAATTCCATCCTGCTTCTCGGCGGGCCTCGCGAACAGCGACGCGCCATCGCCGTGATGGCGGGACTGCTCGCTCCCGGAGGCGTCGCGGTCGTGGACGTGTGGTTGCCCCTGGCCGAGGATCTCGTCCGGTTCGATGGGCGGATCAGCCTGGAATGGGTAAGGACCGATCCGGAAACGGGCGTCGACGTCATCAAGACGACCGCCGCGTGGTACGACAGCGCCACGCGGGCGCTCACGCTCACGACGATCTTCGATCTCTCAGATGGGGGCGGGGCGGTTCGTCGATGGGTGCGCGAAGACGCGATGCACCTCCTGTCGGCCGATGATCTTCGGATGTACGCGGAGGACGCCGGGCTCGAGGTCGAGGTCCTGGCGGGCGATTACGACCTCTCGCCGATCGGCGCGGGCGACGGGCGAGCGATCGTGGTTGCCCGGCGGCCAGCCGCCCCGTGATACCTTGACGGCCATGGCTGCCAGCGATCAGATCCGCCTGTTGTTCATCGAGGATGTGCCGCAGGTCGCGCAATACGTCCGCGGTCTGCTTATGTCGCAGAGCCAGATCAAGCTGATCGACGTGATCTCCGACGGCGGCAAGGCCGTCCTCCAGATCCCTGAGCTGCGGCCCGACGTCGTCATCGTGGATGCCCTGCTCCAGGGTCGGGTCAAGGCCGACCAGGTGGTCAGCCGCCTCCGAGAGGGCGGGAGCCGCGTCCCGGTGATCATGCTCACGGTCCCGCAGCAACCGGTCGACCTCGATCCTGAACGCGGTATTCATGGTGTCCTGTCGATGCCGTTCTCCGGTTACGACATCATCACGAGAGTCACCCAGGTCTTCAAGGACCAGGAAGCGGGCGAGGGGAGTGCCCGGTCCGCCGCCATCGCCGTTTTCGCGCCGAAGGGCGGGGTCGGGCGGACCACGATTGCGTTCAACCTCGCGGTCGCGGCCGCTCGACAGGGTCACCGGACGGTCCTCGTGGACGGGAGCATTCAATTCGCCGACCTTCGCGCCCTCCTGCGCGTGCCAACCGATGCACCATCGATTCTCGACCTGCCAACCGATCGGGTCGTCGAATCAGATCTGGCCGATGTGCTGTGGCGCGACCCATCGGGGATCGACATTCTTCTCGCGCCACCTCGAATCGAGATGGCCGAGATGGTCTCGACTCGGGATGTGGAAAAGGTCCTGTCGCTCCTTCGTCGCCTCTACGACGCCGTGATCATCGACATGTCGGTGGGGCTCGGCGAGCTCAATCTCCTGCTCCTCGACCGGGTGGAGACCATCCTCGAGATCGTCACGTACGACTCGACGACCATTCACAACACCATTGCCCTCGCCGATACGTTCCGGTCCATCGGCTATCCGGCGTCCAAGGTCCAGTACCTGGTCAATCGCGCCGATGCGAACGGCGGCATCGATCCCGCCGACCTCGTCCGGGCGCTTGGGCGCGTACCGGAGCACGTGGTCCGGTCGGAGGGCGCTGTGGTCGTGGCGGCCAATAACAAGGGCGTGCCGTTCGTCCTGTCGGATCCTGGCGCCGGCGTCAGCCAGGATATCGACCGCGTCGCGGTAGCCCTGCTGGGCGTCGGAAAAGCCCTCGCCGTCGGTGCGCGCTGAGGGCCGGATGTCCGATCCCAGGCCAATCGGAGTCTTTGATTCGGGTGTCGGTGGGCTGACGGTCCTCCGCGAGATGGTGCGGCGCTCGCCTGCCGAATCGACGATCTATCTCGGTGACAACGCCCGCGCTCCGTACGGGACACGCTCGGACGACGAGGTCCTGGCCTTCAGCACCGAAGCGATCGATGCCCTGGTGGAGCGCGACGTCAAGGCCATCGTGATCGCCTGCAACACCTCGACCGCGGTCGCGATCGGCGAGCTGCGCCGGCGCCACGATCTTCCGATCCTGGGCGTGATCAGGCCCGGGGCGGTCACGGCGTCACTGACGACCCGGAATCGACGCGTAGGCGTCATTGCGACGCCGGCCACGATCAGGTCGCACGCCTACTTCACGGCGATCAAGGAAGAGAACCCCGCGCTCGAGGTCTATGAGCATGCGACCCCGGCTCTCGTCCCGATGGTCGAGGCCGGCCACCTCGATGGACACGAGATCGCCGCCGTGGTCGCCGACGCGCTGGCGCCGCTGCTCGGGGAGCGCGACGCCGCGGGCGAGTTCATCTTCCCGCTTCCGGGATCGGCCAGGATCGACACGCTCCTGCTCGGCTGCACGCACTATCCGTTGATTCGGTCGACCATCGCGTCGATCGCAGGGGATCGCATCGCCATCGTGGATTCGGCCTCGGCGACCGCATCGGCGCTCCATGACCTCCTGGCCATCAACGGGCTCGAGGCTCCCGGTACGACCCGGGGCACCGCGGCCGATGCCGGCCACGCCGGGCACGATCGTCCCGAGGAGCGCAGCGGGTCGGTGACCCATGTCCAGTTGACGACCGGCGATGTCGGAGCCTTCCGCGACATCGCCCGTCGGATGTTCGGCGACGCGTTCGCCGATGTGGCGGCCATCGAGCTCAGCGCCGGTCGTACATCAGAGTTGGTCGGATGATCCGGCGAGGAGCTGCCGACGGGGCACCAGACAGGGCAAGAGACGGGGCACCAGACACTCGGCGCGGCCCGGGCTTGGGCGCCCGGGGCTGGACGGGGGACCGGCGCTGGCAGGCAGGATTCCTGGTCGGCTCGGCCGTCGGGATCGGGGCCACCTTGCTCGGTCGGAGGGCCGACCGCTCCGCCCAGCGGGGTCTCATCGATTGGGAGAACGTCGAGCGCCTCGCGGTAGGCCGGGCCCAGGCGGGTTCGACCGGCCTGACCGACCTCGAGGTGCGGGCCGCCGACGCCGCTTATCGGGAGGCCATGTCGATCGTTGTCCCACGCCTTGCCGAAGCCCTCGGCACGCCACTGCCCGGCGTCATCGAACGAGCCAGGGTCGTGAGTCGTGCGGACTGGATCCATGCCAACGTCCGCACGTTTCGGACCCTCGTGTCGACCATCGAGGGACCGTTGCTCCAGCAGGTCGTTCGGCCCGGCGGAGGGCTCGCCGCGTCCGCCATGGTGATCGCCAATCGCTGGGTCACCAGCCGCCAACTCGGGTTCCTGCTCGGGTTCATGGGCGCGCGCGTGCTCGGCCAGTACGACATCGCGTTGCTGAGCGCCGAGGCGGAAGATGGACGGCTCCTCTTCGTCGAGGAGAACATCCGACTCACCGCGCGCAACCTCGACGTTCCGATCGGACCCTTTCGAACCTGGATCGCCCTGCACGAGACAACGCACGCCTTTGAATTCGAAGCTCATCCGTGGCTACGTCCGTACCTGGCCGAGCGACTTGAGCGCCAGCTCAAGTTGTTGGGCGGATCAGCCGACACGCTCGGCCGGGATGCGCTCAAGGCGATCGCGGCCGCCGTACGCGGCAAGGGCGACGGCGAGCACTGGATGGAACGAATCATGACCGATGAACAGCGGACCCTGTTCCGCGAAACGCAGGCGGTCATGAGCCTGCTCGAGGGGTTCAGCGATTACGTCATGGATGAGGTCGGACGCGGGTTGGTCCCAGGGGTCGAGGAGATCTCGTCGAGGTTTCACGCCCGGCGCACCCAGCGAACCCCATTTGAGTGGGCCGTCCTTCGGCTGACCGGCATGGATCTCAAGATGGAGCAGTACCGGCGAGGCGAGGCGTTTGTTCGCGCGATTGCCGAAGCGCGGGGCCGGCGCGCGCTGGACCGGATCTGGTCGTCCCCGGCGGAGCTGCCAACGCCCGGCGAGATCGAGCACCCCACGGCGTGGATCGCTCGTGTGCTCGATTCCGCCCCGCTGGCCTCGGCATGAGTTCCGAAGCAGAGCCCGTCCTCGCCCGGCCCGGACCGGGAACCGGGCCGGCGGGCGTACCAACGGCGATTGCGGTCAGCCCGATCCTGTCGGCTCGCGTCCGTTCCCAGGATCTCGAC
Source organism: Chloroflexota bacterium (assembly GCA_031369685.1). Taxonomy (GTDB): domain Bacteria; phylum Chloroflexota; class Limnocylindria; order Limnocylindrales; family CSP1-4; genus UBA5189. The sequence goes on from JANMPD010000332.1 coordinate 22,549, forward strand.
CGAATTCGCGCCGCGGCCCCCGGGAGCCGGATCGTCAATCTGTCGGTCGAAGGCCTCGCGGACGGGCCGCTCGAGGACATCGAGGTCCTCCTGCGAGGATGGCTGAGTTCGGAGGCGTTCGATCGGCTGTTAGCCCGAGCGCCGCGTCTTCGGTGGGTCCATTCCGCAACGTCGGGCGTGGAACGCGCCCTGACCCCGGCGGCGCGGGATCGGTCGATCACGGTCACGAATGCCCGCGGCGTGTTCACGCGACCCATTGCCGAACATGTCCTGATGTTGATCCTGGCCATCAGCCGGCGCCTGCCGCAGCTTCTGGAATTGCAGCGCGAACGCACCTGGCAACCGCTCCAGGGCGTCGAACTCCGGGAGATGACGATCGGCATCGTGGGCTACGGGTCCATCGGGCGGGCGGTCGCATCGCTCGCCGGAGCCTTCGGCGCGAGGGTGATCGCCCTGCGTCGTCATCCCGATCGCGAGACCCCGAGCGGGCCTGGTTCGGCGACTCGGACGGGGTCACGCGGCGATGACATGGATGACCTCAGCGATGCCTTCCCGTTCATTCCGTCCCCGATGCGGATCGTGGGACCTGACGGCCTGCACGAACTGCTAGGGGCGTCGGACATCGTCGTCCTTGCCGCCCCGCTGACCTCGACGACCGAGAACATGATCGACCGTGCGGCGATCGCGGCCATGGGCAGGGAGGCCTGGATCATCAACGTGGCGCGCGGACGCCTGATCGATGACGAGGCGTTGATCGAGGCTCTCCGGGAGCATCGAATCGGCGGGGCCGCGCTGGATGCCTTCCGCGAGGAGCCCCTGCCGCCGACATCGCCGTTCTATGACCTCGGGAACGTCATCGTCACGCCACACACGGCCTGGTCATCGGCTCGCGTCCTGGATCGAAGCATCGACCTGTTCTGCGAGAACCTGCGCCGCTACAGCGCCGGCGAGAGTCTTCGCAACGTGGTGGACCCGGGCGCGGGTTACTGACCCGGACCGATTTCGACCCGTGGGACGGATCGGCCTCGCTGCGACACAATCCCCCGGTCATGCAGATCGCCATCGTCGGACTTGCCGGAAGCGGCAAGACCACCGTTTTCAACACCCTGACCCGCGGCCACGCCGAGACCGGTGGCTTCGGCGGCCTCACCCTGAACGTCGGCGTCGTCAAGGTGCCAGACGAGCGGCTCGATCGCTTGGCCGAGATCTTCAAGCCGAAAAAGATCGTGCAGGCGGATGTCACCTACGTTGACCTCCCGGCCCCACCGGCGTCATCCGAAGGCCGCATTGGCACGGAGGAACTGCCGGCCGAGCACCTTGCCCGCCTCCGGGATTCCGACGCACTGCTCCACGTGATCCGGGCCTTCGAGGATCCATCGGTGCCGCATCCGACGGGCACCGTTGATCCGGCACGGGATCTCGAGCAGCTTGATCTCGAGTTCATCCTGGCCGACCTCGCGATGGTCGACCGTCGTCTCGACCGCCTGGCTTCCTCCGGGCGCCACGGGACCACCGCCGAGCGTGAGGCGAACGAGCGAGAGGAGGTCATCCTCCGCCGCCTGAAGGTCGACCTGGAAGTTGGGCGCCCGATTCGGGACTCGGTCCTCGCCGCGGACGCCTCCAAGGCGATCAGGGGGTTCCGGTTCCTGACCGAGAAACCGGTCCTCGTCCTCCTCAACATCGGGGAAAAGGAGATCGGCTCCGCGGCCGCCCAGGTCGAGGCCATCCGCGTCGCCTACACCCACCGACAGGCAATGGTCGACGCCCTGTCGGCCCGAATAGAGATGGAGCTCGGCGAGCTCGAGCCGGACGAGGCGCAGGTCTTCATGGAGGAGCTCGGGATCGAGCGATCCGGTCTCGGCCGGGTGATCGCGCTTTCGTACCAGCTTCTCGGGCTCATCTCGTTCCTCACGGCGGGTCCTGACGAGGTTCGAGCCTGGCCCATTCCCGATGGCAGCCTCGCGGTGGACGCGGCAGGCGCGATCCACACGGACCTTGCCAAGGGGTTCATTCGCGCCGAGACGGTCTCGTACGAGGATCTGCTGACGCTCCGCTCAATGGCCGAGGCTCGGAAGGCAGGACGGCTACGGTCCGAGGGTCGGACCTATCGGGTTCGTGACGGCGACGTCCTGGAAATCCTGTTCAGCCGCTAGCAAAGGCGGGCATGCCAGCCAGCGGCAACGTCAGTTCGGATCCGCCTCGGGCGGCTCGAACTCCGCGTACACGCCGCGATAGTCGGCATCACCCGTCACCGTGGGCATGTCGTCGTCGGAATCCTCGGACTCGAGATCTGCCAGGAAGTTGTCGGCGTCAACCTTGCTGACGTTGACCGCCGCGGTCAGCCGATCATCGGACACAAAGACGAACCCGTACTGTCGCTCCAGCTCCAGGGCGATGGCTTCCACGAGCGTGTCCGTCTCGAACGAGTCCTGGAGCTCGCGCCGGATCGACTGGACGACGCCGAAGAATTCCTCGGCGTCCATCTCCTCGTCGCGGAACAGCATGACATCGAAGAAGATATCGTCCTCCCCTTCGTGGAGCTCGTAGAAATGCATCGTCTCGCTCCTCAGCCGGGGGCCGTCAGGTACGGCCGACGTGTCGAGTATACGGTTCACCGAGCGTGAACCGCCCGGTCGTGGTCGGGTCGGCATCACGCGATCTGACCACCGATGACGCACGCGGATGGCGCCTGGGAGGGGCCGCGGCCTACGGCGCGCTGACCCTCGGAAGGCTCGGCCTCCAGCCCCGACTGCTGCTTGGCGTCGACGGGCCGGCGAGTCGAGCGACGGAACTGGACTGGCTCACAGCGGCGGGCGTGGATCTCGAGCTGGTTCTCCTGCCGGAGGGACCGGTATTCACCAACCTGGAGACGCCGGCCGGGCGGATCCAGCGATGTGAGACACCCGGGTTCCGCCTCTCGCCGGATGCGCTTCCGCCGGATTGGTCAGCGTCGGCGGCCTGGATGTTGGTCCCGGTCGCCGATGAGCTCGACGATTCCTGGGCACACGTGCCACCCGACCGCGCGTTTGTCGCGCTCGGGTGGCAGGGACTCCTCCGGTCGTTGGCACCCGGCGCGATCGTGGCGCGCCGGCCTCCGCGCGCCTCGGCGCTCACAAGGCGCGCTCGTCTCGTCGGCCTGAGTCGCGCCGATGTCGAGGCGAATCAGGCCGACGCCGGCCTGCTGTCGTGCCTCCGGGCGCCAGTCACCCTTGCCATGACCGATGGACCGAATGGCGGTCGGGTCATTGCGGTGAGTGACGACGGACGCCGCACAGAGCGGCGCTATGAGGCCATCACAGCAGACGGGGTTGCCGACCCGACCGGGGCCGGCGACGCGTTCCTGGCCGGGCTGGTGGCCGGAGTGCTCGGCCATCCGCTGGCCGGGTCGGGTCGTCGAGGGAGCGACGTCCGTCTGGCGGCCGCCCTCGGATCGCTTGTCGTCGAGCGCCCGGGCCTGTCTGGCGTCCCGATGATCGCCGACGTGGCGGAGCGCCTTCGCCGATCGCTCACGAGGCGATGGCCGTCGGGGACTCGAGCCGCGGCGAGTGATTGACCGGACCCGGTTTGCGGGCTTCAGTTCGTCGACCGATTCGGCGACGAAGGCGCGATGATCGTCGTATCAGGTCCCGCTCGACTCGTGCGGTCCCACGGCCGATCACCCGCGCCCGCTCTACCAGCCTGAGGGCGGCCAGGGTCGCGGCCAGTGCGGCATCGAGGTCTCGACCGTGATGTTCGCGAAGCTTGGCCACTTCAACCCAGGCCAGTGCCCCGAGCGTGCCGCCATCGTCGGCGACCTGGATCCACGCAGCCTCAGCATCGGCATACCGGCCGACGCAGCGCAGGAGGCGGGCTCGGTCGGCGACGAGACGCGAGCCCGTCCAGCGTGTCTCAAGGCGATCCGGCGAAGCCGCCCGCCACAGCCCATCGCTGCCTGATCGACCGAGCCGGCCACCGAAGTCGGGTCGTCGGCGCGGGGACCACCAGTCGTCGGTCTCCTCGCGAACCATACGGATCTCGCTCGCCGGAGCGACCGCATTCGGCAGGGGTGTTCGATCCCGAGCGATCACCGCCGCGTCGAGGCAGTCGAGGGCCTCCTCGAATCGCCGTTCCGCGCCGAACGATCTGGCGAGACCCGCGAGGTCGCCTGGATCTGCCCGGCGCCTCGATTCGGGATCGCCGAATCCCGTTTCCACGAGCGCGAGCAGGCGAGCCAGCGACCGGACATCCTCGTCGTTGTGGCGGACGATCTCGATGAGTCTCGCCGGCTCTCCATCGCGCAGGAACTGCAGGTAGCGCGCAGGGATTTCCCAGCCCGGCACATCGCCGTGACGGCGCATGCCGAGCAGCTCGGTCTCGGCCGTCTGGAGCCGCGCATCGGTCATGCGGTGCCGGAAGAGTCGTCGGACGAGCGGCAGCAGGTCCAGGTGGCCGGCATGGGCGGGCGGCGCGTCCCGGCCCATCCGGTAGCGGGCCACGAGGAGTGGCCAGTCGAAGCCCTTGCCGTTGTACGTCACCAGCCATCCGGACGGCGGTATCAGGCGTCGCAGTTCTTCGAGCAGGGCAGGCTCGTCGACGTGGTCCGGCAGGAGGAGCTGGACCTGCCGAAACCTGGCGCCCTCCCACCATCCGAGTCCGACGAGGAAGGCCAGGGTCCCGGCCGCCGTGGCGAGCCCCGTCGTCTCCGTGTCGAGGCACAGCAACGGGATCTTGGCCCCTGGTTGACCGGGTAGCGACGCGAGCCGTTCGCGATCGACCGGGATCACGCTCGAGGTCCGTTCGACGCGGACGAATGCGCCGGCGGCGGTGCGGATGAGCTCGCCGTCGACCTCGACTGCAAGGCGCTCGGCACCAATGGATTCACCTCGGCCGGCCTCGGGCGGCAGCCCACGACTTCTGGCCGCATCGTGGGCTCGAAAATTGGCCAGGCGACGCTCCAGCGCGATGGTCATGGTCAGGCCACCGCGCGCGTTGCCGGATCGGGTTCCGAGATGGATGGCCGGTCATTGGCGCCGAGATCGGCCAGGAGTCGAAGCGCGAGCGCCTTGGCGTCAACAAGGGGATCGAGTCGCGGCCCCGTGCAGGCGGGACATCCGCTGTCGCACGAACAGGCGGCGACCAGTTGCGCCGCCCCGAGGACCAGCTCGTCGTGGCGTGCCCAGAGCCGTTCCGACAGCCCGACGCCCCCCGGCATTGCCTCATACAGATAGACGGTCGGCGATTCCTGGTGCGGCGATCGAACCTGGGACACGAGGCCGAGGTCATGGGGATCGACCATCAGCAGGACCGCCGCAACGGCCTGGAGTGCCCGACCCGCGCCGACCAGCGCGACATCGAGATCGTCGCGGCGCCAACCGGCGGACGCCGTTTCAGCGGTGATCCAGTAGGCCGTGGTCTGGAGTTCGAGTTCAGGGAGGTCGACCGGCCCCCACCCAACGTTCTCGTCGGTTCCGAACTTGAGCTTCTTGAACAGCGTGACGAGGCTCGCGACCATCACCTCGCCGTGGACTCGGCGGCCACCGGTTGCAGGCGCATCGGCGAAGACATCGAGAGGCTTGAGCGTCACGGCTCGATTTGCGTACGTGTAGTGGTCGACATCGACGCGGTGGACGTACGCCTTCCGTTCGCCCCACTCCAGACGATCGACGTAGTACTGGACCGAGTCGTGGAGGTAGATCGCGCGCTCGTGGACGAGGACCTGGGCCGAGAACAGATCGACTTCACCGAGAACCCGCGGCCGATCCGGCGTCGTGTCGATGATCACGACGTTTTCCGGCGCGGCCGAGCGCAGGCTGACCTCCGAGGCAGGGAAGTTCTCGGAGCTCCAGTACCAGCGACCGTCGGCCGCCTGGCGAACGTGCCCGTCCTCAGCGAGGAAGGCGAGCAGATCGTCCACCGGACCGGGACCGAACACTTCGCCTGCCTCGAACGGCCGCTCGAACGTGGCACAGCGAAGGTGGGCGAGCAGAACGTGAAGATTGTCGGGGTCGATCCGCGCCTCCTCCGGTGTCCGGTCCAGCAGGAACTCCGGGTGATGGATGACGTACTGGTCCACGGGCGAGGCCGAGGCGACGAGGATGCCGACCGAGGGCTCGAGGCGACGTCCAGCCCGGCCGAACTGCTGCCACGTGCCGGCAACCGATCCCGGGTAGCCAGCCAGGACGGCGACATCGAGGGCGCCGATGTCGACGCCCAGCTCAAGGGCATTCGTCGACACGACGCCGAGGACTTCGCCGTTCCGAAGGCCGCGCTCGATGGCGCGACGCTCGGTCGGCAGGTAGCCACCTCGATAGCCCCGAATCCGCGATCTCGGCCCGAGATGTTCGCGCAGCGACTCGCGCAGCCCGGTCAGCAGGATCTCGACCGCGACCCGGGCACGACCGAAGACGATCGTCTGACGGCCGGCACGAAGGAAGGGCAAGGCCCAGCGCTGTGCATGGGTCAGCGCGGAGCTCCGAGCGCCCGTGGCGGGATCCAGGATCGGTGGATTGACGAGCAGGAGGTGCCGTTCGCCGCGGGGCGCCCCGTTTCGGTCGATCAAGCGCGGCGAACGTCCGGTCAGCTGAGCAGCCAGCTCGGCCGGATTGCCGATCGTTGCCGAGGCACACACGATCACCGGGTTGGAACCGTAATGCCGGCACAGGCGGAGCAGCCGACGCAGGACATTGGCAACGTGGCTCCCGAAGACGCCCCGATACGTATGCAGTTCATCGATGACGATGACCTGGACCTGCTCGAACAGCTGGAACCACTTGGTGTGGTGGGGGAGGATTGCCGAGTGGAGCATGTCCGGATTCGTCACGACGACCTGGCCGGCGGTACGAATGGCAGACCTGATCGGGGCCGGCGTATCTCCGTCGTACGTCGCCGCCGAGATCGTCAGGTCGCTCGCCGCAGCAAGGCCCGCCAATTCAGCCACCTGATCCTGTCCGAGCGCCTTGGTCGGGAACAGGAACAGCGCCCTCGCGGACGGATCTTCCGCCAGTGCCTGGAGGACCGGGAGCATGTAACAGAGTGTCTTGCCCGACGCGGTCGGCGTCACGACCACGATATCCTCGCCCGCGTGCACCGCCTGAATGGCTTCTGCCTGGTGGCTGTACAGGGCGTCGATGCCGCGCGAGCGGAGGCCGGCCTCAATCCTCGGATCGAGCCAGTCCGGGAACGGAGCCGTGATTGACTCGGCCGGTGGCACGATCTCGTGGTGAAGCACGGCCGAGGCGAGGGATGGTTCCTCGAGCAGACGGCGGAGCACTTCATCAGTGGATGCCGGGGCGTAGGTTCGCATTGAGCGGGTCTCCAAATCGAACGTGCGTTCGATAGCAGCGTACACCCAGCCTGGCGACCCGGTGTGTCAGCTTGCGCGGCACGCCGTTCGCCTGGCTTGACGGAACTCGCGTGGCTTGACGGAACCTCGTGTTGACGCGCAGCTGCGGGTTAGCTACCCTCGGACGGTGATCGACCCATTCGCCGACGAGCCGTCCGTTTCCGGAGTCGAGCTCCATCGTTCGGAGGCGGCTGGCGCGGATGACCTGTCGACGATCCCATCGTTCCTTCGAGCCGGATCCGGTGGGCCTCATCAGGTCTCGCCGAACGCGGATCCGAGCGACCGGGCAGCGACCCGACGCGAGCGCGTCGTGTACAGCCCTCCGCGACCCGTGGTCGTCCTGGCACCCGATCCCGGTGCCATCCCGATGGCGACCATCTCGCCCCGCCGGCTGCTCCATGTCGTCGCGGCGATCGCCATTGCCTGGGGCGTGATCTCGTTCGGTCGACAGGTCGCCTCGGCGTCAGCCGCCTCCGGTCACGCGGACGAGCTTCGCGCGGCGAATATCGCCGTCACCGATCAGGTCGCCGCGATGCAGCGAGAGTTGACGCTCATTCAGGAGCAGCGATTCGTCGATCTCGAGGCACGCGCCTATCGACTCGGCACGCGCAACGAAATCGCCTTTGCTCTCGAGGGCGGCGCGCCGGCACTCCCCGCGAATGCCCCGGGGTCCGCCGCCGTTCGGGTTGGCGCCGACACGCGATCCGGGAGCCCCATCGAGCGCTGGTTCGACCTCCTGTTCGGCCCTGGAGGCTGATAGAGACCGGCCGATTCCGATGCGGTGACGCACCGGACTTTCGTCCCATGCGCTCCAATGGGTCCCGTGCCCGATACGCTATCGGGGCATTCATCTACGCCACACTCTCCGAGACCAGCAGCTCGATCCGGGTCTCGGGTCCGAGCCAGATCCGGAACGGCCACCTCAAGTTCGACCTGACCGGGATCAGCTGGTCGTTCTCGACCGCCACGCTGCGGGTCTACTGCATCAGCGGTTGCTCGACCACGGGGTTCGCCGCGCGCGCGGTCACGGACTCGACCTGGGGCGAGAGTTCGATCACCTATGCCAGTGCTCCGGCGTTCAGTTCCTCGATCGCTGGTTCGAGCGGCGCGCTCGTGGTCGGGTGGAACACGGTTGACGTGGCGTCGATCGTTTCAGGCGGTGCGGGAGGCCTGACCAGTTTGGTCCTCACCACGACCGGGAGCCAGGTCAACCTGTCCTCGCGGGAGGGGAGCTTTCAGCCGGAGCTGGTCATCGTTCTCGGCGGCCCGTAGCCAGCAGTGCGGATGTTTGGGCTGGCTCTGACCGACGGGCTACAGTCGTGCGCTAAACTGTCGGCCGGCGGCGGAGTAGCTCAGTGGTAGAGCAGGGGACTCATAAGCCCTTGGTCGGTGGTTCAAATCCGCCCTCCGCTACCAATTCCTGGCCGGGGGTCCCAACCGATTCGTGTGGCCGCGCAGGCCGTCGAACCGTGCTGGGGACAGTCGGAGACCCGGCGCTATACTCGGCGCAGGACGGGCCGAACCATTGGCCCGCCCCTCCGGAGGCAATTTCTTGAATCCCAGGTTCATGCGCAATGGCGCATTGATGATCCTGCTCGCTCTTGGCGTGGCAGCTCTGCTTTACACGTGGTTCAACCAGACAACCGGTACCGCGGCCACCGGCTACGGCACGTTCCTGAACCAGGTCGGTGCCGGCGACGTGAAGATGGTCGTCCAGCAGTCCGACACCCTGACCGTGACCAAGACCGACGGAACCACCTACGCGGTGACGATTCCGAGCATCCTGACATCGGTCCTGGGCGACATGCAGCAGGCGTCCACCGACGCCGGGCGCACCTTCGACAAGTCCATTTTCTCCGCTGACAAGCAGTCCGACAACGGCTGGATCCTGACCGCGGTGAGCGTCGTGCTGCCGCTGGTGATCATCGGCGCGTTCATCTACTTCATGATGCGTCAGGCTCAGGGGACGAACAATCAGGCGATGTCGTTCGGCAAGAGCCGCGCCCGGATGTTCCTCGGCAACAAGTCCGTCGTGACCTTCGCGGACGTGGCCGGCGTCGACGAGGCGAAGATGGAACTCCAGGAGATCGTCGAGTTCCTGAAGTTCCCGGAGAAATTCAATAGCCTCGGCGCGCGCATTCCGCGCGGCGTGCTCCTCGTGGGACCTCCCGGCACCGGCAAGACCCTCATGGCGCGAGCGGTCGCGGGTGAAGCGGGCGTGCCGTTCTTCAGCATCTCGGGATCCGAGTTCGTGGAGATGTTCGTGGGCGTCGGCGCCAGTCGCGTCCGGGACCTGTTCGATCAGGCCAAGCGCAACAGCCCGTGCATCGTGTTCGTGGACGAGATCGACGCGGTCGGGCGCCAGCGCGGTGCCGGCCTCGGTGGTAGCCACGACGAGCGCGAGCAGACCCTCAACCAGATCCTCGTCGAGATGGACGGGTTCGACACCAACACCGGCGTCATCGTCGTCGCTGCGACGAACCGACCCGACGTCCTCGATCCCGCGCTCCTCCGGCCGGGCCGGTTCGACCGCCAGGTGATCCTCGACCGACCCGACATGAAGGGCCGCGTCGCCATCCTCAAGGTCCACATCAAGGGTAAGCCACTCGACAAGGCGGTCTCGATCGAGGGCCTCGCCCGACTCTCGCCCGGCTTCTCCGGGGCTGATCTCGCGAACCTCATCAACGAGGGCGCCATCCTGGCCGCCCGTCGGAACAAGAAGGTCATCACGATGCCCGACTTCGAGGAGGCTCTCGAGCGGATCGTGGCCGGCCCGGAGCGCAAGTCCCGGATCATCTCGGACGCCGAGAAGCTGATCATCGCGTACCACGAAGGTGGGCACGCGGTTGTCCAGCGGGTCCTCCCGAAGTGCGATCCCGTGAGCAAGGTGACCATCGTCAGCCGTGGCATGGCCCTCGGCTACACGATGGCCCTGCCGACCGAGGACCGCTACCTCCAGTCGAAATCCGAGTTCGAAGACAAGCTTGCCGGCCTGCTGGGGGGCAATGTTTCCGAACGACTGGTCTTTGGGGACACCACCACAGGCTCCAGCAACGACATCGAGAAGGCGACGGGCCTGGCTCGTCGGATGGTCACCGAGTTCGGGATGAGCGATCGTCTCGGGCCGCTGTCATTCGGCCAGCGGGACGAGCTCGTGTTCCTCGGCCGCCAGATCGGCGAGCAGCGCAACTATTCGGATGAAATCGCACGCCAGATCGATGAAGAGGTCCGGGCGCTCGTTGATCGAGCCTACGAGCGCGCGACGGAGGTCCTGACGACGCATCGGGACCGCCTCGAGGCGCTGGCCCAGAAGTTGATTGCCGAGGAGACCGTCGACTCCGAAGGGTTCGAGACACTGTTCGCGGACCTGCCGGCCAAGGAAACGCTCCACGGGCTGCCTCCACGCTCACATGACGTGAAGGACTCCGACGGGCCGTCGGATGACCGTCCCTCGGAACGCGATGTGCCCCCGGCGTCGGCACCGGCACCGAACCCCGCCTGATACTGCCGATCCAATCCTGATGAACCACGGCCGGCGCCTCCCGCGGAGCGCCGGCCGAACCATGTGGAGACGCTGATGACCGCGCTTGATCCCGCACTCGAGGCCCAGCTCGCGGCGACGGCCGACGCCCGTCACGCGTCGCTCCTCGAGTTCCTGCGGATTCCGAGCATCTCGGCCCTGAGCGAGCACGCCCCGGACATTCGGCGCGCAGCCGAGTGGATCGCGGCCGAGTTGACGAGGATCGGCTTCGAACACGCAGAGGTCTGCGAAACCCCGTGGCATCCGATCGTGTACGCGGACTGGCTGCACGCTGACGGAGCGCCGACCGTCATCGTCTACTGCCACTACGACGTCCAGCCGGTGGACCCGATCGAGTTGTGGGAGACCGCGCCGTTCGATCCGTTCATTCGAAACAGTCGCATCGTGGGTCGCGGCTCGGCCGACGACTAGGGCCAGCTGCACATGCACCTTCGGGCGGCGGAAGCCCTGTTCGCGACCCGCGGAACGCTCCCAATCAACATTCGGATCGTGTTCGAGGGCGAGGAGGAGTCGACGTCCGCGAGCCTGCCCGGTTGGCTCGACGCCAATCGCACCCGCCTGGCTGCCGATGCCGTCGTGATCTCGGACACGGGCTTCTTCGAGGGGAATATCCCCGCCCTCACCGAGACGTTGCGCGGGATGCTCTACACGCAGATCGACGTCACCGGGACGCCGACGGACCTGCATTCGGGCAGCTTCGGCGGTGCCGTCGAGAACCCGGCGAACGCGCTCGCTCGAGTCATCGCCGGCCTCAAGGATCGCGACGGCCGTGTCCAGGTGCCGGGCTTCTACGATGACGTCATCACGCTCGACGACGCCGCGAAAACTCGCCTTGCCGACCTGCCGTTCGACCCCGAGGCATTCCGAGCGCAGACCGAATCCGGACCGCTCCAGGGCGAGAAGGGCTACTCGGTCCTCGAGCGCAAGTGGACCCGTCCAACACTGGACGTTAACGGAATCTGGGGCGGGTTCCAGGGAGAGGGATCCAAGACCATCATTCCGGCCCATGCCCACGCCAAGGTCAGCATGCGCCTCGTGGCGAACCAGGATCCCGCGGTCCTGTTTCCGAAGTTCGTGTCCTACGTCGAGGCGCTCTGCCCACCGGGCGTGACGGTCGGCGTTCAGATGCTCGGTGGCGGCAAGCCGGTCCGGACGCCGATCGACCACCCGGTCGCGCAGGCCGCGGCCCGGGCGCTCGCGGCTACGTTCGGGCGTGAGCCGCTGTTCATCGGGTCCGGGGGGTCCATTCCCGTCGCCGAGATGTTCGAGCACCAACTCGGATTGCCCGTGATCCTGATGGGCTTCTCGAACCCGGACGACCATGCCCATGCGCCCAACGAATCGATGGTCCTGGCCAATTACGAGACGGGTATTCGGACGATCTGCGTCCTCTTGGACCTCCTCGGCGCAGCCGAACGGCGCTGATTCGCGGTCCTGACCCCGGACCAACGGCGGACCGATCCACGCCACTCGGGCTGATGACGAGGTGGGTTCCAGTGCTACGATGCGGCTTCGGCAACAACAGGGGGAGGGTCAGGCGAACGTGGCGATCAAGGCGAACGAATCCGAGGGAATCGTCAGTGCAGAGGAAGTCGTCAGCGCAACGGAGACGAGCACCCCGGCGTGGCGACACGATAGCGCCACCGGGAGCATGGCCCCATTGTCGGCACTCGATGTCCTCGTTGACCTCAACGACAAGGTTGTCAGCGGCAAACTCGGCGAGTACCAGCCGATTCCGCTGGGCCTGACGCCGCTCGACAAGACCATCGGTGGCGGAATCCGGCCCGGCGAGCTCCTGCTCATCGGCGGCGCGCAGGGCACCGGCAAGACCACGATGGCGCTCCAGATGGCGCGCAATGTCGCCGCGTCCGGCCAGGCGAGCGTCCTTTACCTCTGCTTCGAGCATGACGAGCCGTATCTGCTCAACCGCCTGATCGCCCTTGAGTCCGCCCTTGCCCATATGCCCCAGAAGGCCGGCGCGATCAAGATCCAGGATGTCCGTAAGGAAATCCTCGGGAGCTGGTCGGCTGAAGGATCGGAGCCCCCGAACCTCGCCAACAACCCTCGACTCCGGCCCTCGCTCGACCGGATCGCCCGCTACGGCCAGAACCTGTTCCTGCTCCGTGGATCGGCCACGGAGAGCACGGTAAACAACGTCCGTGAACTCGTCCAGGGATTCCGAAAGCTGGCCGGCGACAAGCGTCTCCTCGTGATCGTGGACTACCTGCAGAAGGTCCCGCAGATCCCGGAGCCGAACACCGAGACCGAGAAGGTAACGTTCGTCGTCAACGGCCTCAAGGACATCGCGCTGTCCGAGGAAGTCCCGATGATCGCGATCGTCGCGGCCGACAAGGAGGGCCTCAAGGCCTCGCGTCTGCGCAACTTCCATCTCCGGGGG